>CAZMPR010000095.1:0-5788 GCA_964568265.1 uncultured Clostridiaceae bacterium
AACAGCCATCTTGCTTGCTATCTCACCCGCATTATGCCCGCCCATTCCATCAGCTATAATACAAATAAAGGGCTCGTTTTCTTTATGATTTTCCTGAAAATAAAACGCATCCTCATTTATTTTTCTTACCAAACCGATATCGGTAGCGCCATGAGCTTTCATGAAAACACCTCATAAACATAAATTAATTAGTGTCTATATAAAATATATATCAAAATTAAATATTTCGACATACTTATAAAAAAACCTTTTTTAAAGACATAGGGAGTTTCATTTGTCACGTCAGTCTTATATATATTACATTTATCCTATGACTGAAAAATTACTTTATATGGCTTTTCCTTAATTGCCCATCTATATCTTGGCCTAATTCTCTCCTCATAGTGAAACTGATATTGTTCTTTTTTAATATTTCCTTAAACTTTTCTATCCTTATTTCTTCGGGTTTCTTCAAGTTCTTCCCAGGTACATGGTTTATTGGAATAAGATTAACATAGCATAGCATGTCTTTCAATAGGTTAATCAATTCTAATGCATCATTCACACCATCATTTACTTCATTAATTAAAATATATTCGAAAGATAATCTTCTGTTAGTTTTTTTAATATAATATTTACATGCCTTTATTAGTTCGACAATATTATATTTTTTATTAATAGGCATTAGCTCTGTTCTTTTTATGTTATTTGCGCTGTGCAATGATATAGCAAGATTACACTGAAGTTTTTCATCGGCAAATTCATATATTTTAGGCACTATTCCTGAAGTAGAAATTGTAATATGTCTCATGCCGATATTAAAAGTGTTTTTCAAATTAACGGTTCTTATAAATTTCATAACCTCAATGTAATTTTCAAAAGGCTCGCCGATACCCATCAAAACGATATTAGAAATTATCTTTTTTGTTTCTCGCATCACAGCCATTACTTCTTCTAACATTTCTCCCAGAGTCAAATTTCTATAGAAGCCGTGTTCGGCAGAAGCACAAAATTTGCAACCCATTTTGCAGCCAACTTGGGTTGATATACACACAGAAAAGCCGTATTTGTATTCCATTAAAACACATTCAATAGCGTTGCCGTCTTCTAAGCCAAGCAGAAATTTAATTGTACCGTCTTTTGATGCCTTTTTATTTATTATGTTGGCTCTTTTAATAACAAAATTAGTATTAAGAAATTCTATGACTTTAGAAGGTGCATTTTTTATCTCTTCAAATTTCTCTATATCTTTATAAATCCAATCAAAAATTTGAGTTGCCCTATATTTTGAAAAACCGTTTTTCAAAAGAATTTCTTCTAATTCTTCTATGGTAAAATCTTTAATATTTAGTTTATCTGACATTTTTCTTCCTCAAAGTTATTTTTTTATCATTCTTGCTATAAAAAAACCGTCTGTCCCGTGTATATGAGGATATAGTTCTAAAAAACCATCCCCTTTGTTCGATGCACATATATTCTTTGGCAAGAACTCATCAATTCTATCCAACATAAAGTCATCGGAGGTTTTTAAAAACTTCTCAACAACATGTTTATTTTCATTATCATTTAAAGTACATGTACTATAAATTAAAACACCGGCTTTTTTTACATACAAAGAAGCACTTTTTAATATGCTTAATTGTAATTGGGGTAATTTATTTAAATCTTCTTCTTTCTTACTCCATCTTAAATCCGGTTTCCTTCTTACAAGTCCTAAACCGCTGCATGGAGCATCCACCAGTACCGAATCAGCCATCCCCAATATGCTTTTGTCTATATCTTTAGCGTCAAACAATTGAGTCTCTATAATAGTAATACCCAACCTTTTACAATTATCCTCTATCAGTTCCAATTTATGTTTATATACATCCTTCGAAATTATCTTGCCCTTATTAGACATCAATTCTGCCAAATGAGTTGCTTTACCACCGGGTGCACTGCAAACATCTATAATTAAATCCCCGGGTTTAGGATTTATAATCTTACCTACTAACATGGAACTTTCATCTTGCACTTGGAAATAGCCGTTTTTAAAAAGCTTTAAATCTTCTATAGATGAGATTCCTCTGATATTAATAGCTTCATCGTTGTAAAGACCATCTTTATAGTAAATATTATATTTATCCATTAAATTTTTTAATTCGTTTCTATCGGTTTTTAGTTTGTTTGCCCTAATAGTGAGTGGAGGTGTTTCATTATTAGCTCTTAAGAGAGCCAAGGTAAAGTCATAACCATAGTTCCTAAGCCACAAATCTACCAACCATTCGGGGTGTGAAAACTCTATAGATAAAAACTCAGTTTTATTAACGGTGTCGGGCTTATCTATATCATTCTTCCCCCTTGATATATTTCTCAAAACACCGTTTACAAATTTTGCAGCGCCATGATTGCCATATTTTTTTGCCAATTCAACGCTTTCATTACAAACTGCAGAATCAGGTACCCTATCTAAATATATAATTTGATAAACACCGCTCCTTAATATATTTCTTATGTTAACTTCTATCTTTTCTAGTTTTATTTTTATAAAACTATCAATTATCCAATCAATTTTAATTAAATGTCTAAGCGTTCCGTTAACTATTTCGGTAACCAAAGCTTTATCATTTCTTTTTAAATTCGAATGCTTAAACCTTTTTCTAATTTCAATGCCGGAATAGGCACCTTTTTTTAATATAGTACCTAAAATTAAAAAGGCTTCTTCTCTTGCCCAACTTTCATCCATTAAACCACTCCGTTTTGATTATTTTTAAAGAGGACCTATTTAAAACTGTTATAATTTTAAAAGACTGATAGCAGGCTATCAGTCTCTTCTTCCTCTTATCAAAAGCAATCTCAGTAATTGTGATATGGCCATAACTGTAGCCGCAACATAAGTTAACGCCGCAGCGGATAGAACTCTTTTAGCACCCTCTTCTTCACCCGGTGAGACTAAATCATAGCTCTGTAAAGCAACAATCGCTCTGCTGCTGGCATTTAATTCTACAGGTAAGGTTATAATTTGAAAAATAACCGCCGCGCTAAAAAGATAAATACCTAATGTAAAAAGTTGCATCATATTCAGTATCAAAGCTAATATAATAAAAAACATTGCTGCCTGGGAACCAATCATCGCAACCGGTGCTATCGCATTTCTTACAACTAAAGGTGCATAACCTTCACTGTGCTGTAACGCATGACCGCACTCATGTGCAGCTACGCCTGCCGAAGCTATGGAAGTGCCTTCATAAACTTCTCCAGAAAGTCTCAATACTTTTTTTCGGGGGTCATAGTGGTCTGTAAGGCTTCCTCCAGTACGTTCAATGGGGATATCATATAATCCGTTGGAATCTAAAATTTTTCTTGCAATTTCATAACCCTTATAACCATAACTGTTTCTAACCCTTAAATATTTACTGAAAGTAGATTTTATCTTACCCTGTGCATACAAGGCAAATATCATAGCCGGTATTAAAATAATAAAAGTAGAATCATAAAACATATTCAAACCTCCCTAAGTTAATGTTTTTCCTTTTAAAATCTCATGTCCTCTTAAGTAAGCCTCGACAGTCATTCTTTTCTTATTTTGAAATTGTATTTCTTTAATCTTTAAAAAGCCTTTTTTACATTTTATAATTAAATAATCTTTCTCCACCCCGTGAATCATTCCCCAATCAGCGTTAGTAATATTTTTATCAATAGCTTCTGCGTTAAATATTTTGAACATATTTCCTTCATAAAAGCTATAAGTCCCCGGCCAGGGATATGTTCCCTTTATTAAATTTTTAATACTTTCGGCATCACGGGACCAATCAATCCTCCCAGTTTCTTTAGTAAGCATAGGGGCGTAGGTTGCATCTTCGTGGTTTTGTTTAATTTTGTTAATACTGCCTTTCTTCATAAGATCCAAGGTTTTGATTAAAGTATCGGCACCTAAAATTGCAAGGCGATCATGCAGTTCACCTGCAGTTTCCTCTTCATAGATCTTAGTAGATTTTTGCATCAATATATCACCTGTATCTAAACCGATATCCATATACATTGTTGTAATCCCGGTTACTGCATCACCGTTAATAATACTCCAATTTATCGGTGCAGCTCCTCTTAGTTTTGGGAGTAATGAGGCATGGACGTTTATGCAGCCATAAGCAGGAAATTCAAGTATTTCTTTAGGCAATACCTGTCCAAAAGCAACAACTATTATTATTTCGGGGTTTATTTTTTTTAATATGTTAATAAACCCCGAATCTTTTATACTTTTAGGCTGATATATATCCAGTCCCATTTTTCCCGATGCATTTTTAACTTCGGGTGCTACAAGTTGTTTTCCCCGCCCTTTTGGCTTATCAGGTTGTGTTATAACTGCGCTTATTTTATATCCGTTTTCACCCAGCGCCGTCAGTGAAGGCACTGCAAACTCGGGGGTTCCCATAAAAACTGTTCTCATTATTGCTCATTCCCTTGTACTTCTATATCTTTTGCCTTATCAATAAATAAAACACCGTTTAAATGATCTATTTCATGACAAATAGCGGTGGCTAACAGTTCATCTCCTTTAATTTCAACTGTTTCACCTTTTCTGTTCAAAGCTCTCACTATGACCTCTTCAGGTCTTTTGACTATTCCATACTTGCCCGGTACACTTAAACAACCTTCTTTGCGAAATTGTTCGCCCGACTCATAAACAATTACCGGGTTTATTAATTCTATTAACCCTTCTCCAATATCTATAACAACTATTCTTCTTAAAACTCCAACCTGAGGTGCTGCAAGCCCAACTCCTTCAGCTTTCCGCATGGTTTCTTCCATATCTTTCAATAAAGTGATTATCCTATCATCTATATTATCTACTTTCTTTGAAATTTTTCTTAGAATTTCGTCATTTTCCAATCTAATATTTCTTATAGCCATTTCAAACCTCCAACTAAAACCTTAAATATACTATAGCATATTGTTTGGATTAATATCCATATTAATTAATATGCTTTTATCAAAGCTCTGTTTGCTGAATTTTCTTAGTACTTCTCTTAATTGTTCTTCACTTTTGCTCTTAATTATAATTTGCCATCTGAAATTATTCTTAATCTTTGAAAGTGGTGCCTCTGTCGGGTTCCATATCTCCATGCTCTTTATACCTTTTAAATAAGAGTTTAAGACTTTACCCCCTTCTTTTGCTGTTCTTTCAACTAAATCTTTATTATAACCACTGAATATGATGTTGCCTATATATGTAAAGGGGGGATAATTCAATTCTTTTCTTAGTTTAATTTCATCCTTATAAAAATTTATAAAATCATGATTTTTTGCATATTCTATGGCGTAATGCTCAGGAGAATACGTCTGTACAATTACAAGCCCCGGTAAATCAGCTCTTCCAGCTCTTCCGGCAGCTTGCGTAATCATTTGAAATGTTTTCTCTGAAGCCCTAAAATCCGGTATATTCAAAAATGTATCCGATGAAATTATACCAACAAGAGTGACATCGGGGAAGTCATGCCCTTTACCTATCATTTGTGTACCTATCAAAATATCTGCTTCTCGGTTTCTAAATTTATCTAATATCTTCTTATGCGAATCTTTTCTGGTGGTAGTGTCAGCATCCATACGCAATACGGTAGTAGTTCTAAAGGTTTTTTTGAATTCCTCTTCAACCTTTTGAGTTCCAACGCCAAAATATTTTATGTATCTACTTTTACAAACCGGGCAATTTTTAGGATTCTCGGCAGAATATCCGCAATAGTGACAAGATAAGTAGTCGCCTTTATAATGATAAGTAAGAGAAATATTGCAGTTAGGGCACTTTACAACATAACCGCAATTTCTGCAAGAT
>CAZMPR010000096.1:0-5785 GCA_964568265.1 uncultured Clostridiaceae bacterium
AAAACCTTCCCGAGGGCTTAGCGGTAGCCTTGCCCCTTTTAAGGCAAAATTATTCAAAGACAAAAGCCTTTTTAATAGCATTATTTACCGGGTTAGTGGAACCTATAGGGGGATTGATAGGAGTAGGACTTGTACAAATAGCAAGACCCATACTCCCCTTTGCCTTAGCCTTTGCCGCCGGAGCGATGCTATTTGTAATCAGTCACGAAATTATCCCCGAAAGTCAAAACAACGGGGGCAATTCCAAATTAGCTGCCCACGCCCTTCTTATAGGGTTTGTAATTATGATGTTTTTGGATAATACATTAGGATAAAGATTAGGGCTATAATGGTAATCAAAGATGATTTTGTCCTTGCTTTATATTCTTTTATTATTCTTATTGAATATCAATCCACCGATAATAACAGCAGCACACCCGTACCACCACCATTCTTGCCGGGAAATTGCAAAATATATGGATATGCCGGCCAGAAAATACCTTATAGCCAAAGCAGCTTTAGATGAACCGCTTTTTACCGGTACGGATGTGCTTTTTAGTTTCATAATTTCATCCAGAAGTCCTGGATGCAAAATAATACCCATAGCCTCCGGCGGAGATTCTAATAGACTACTTTCCGGAGCCATATCTATTAATGCCTCCTTTTGCATCCTCAAATAAGCAACCTGTTCTTCTCCGGCATTTTGTTCCATGACATCTTTTTTGCTTTCATCTATGAGTCCAATCGCCCTTTCAAGCATGAATAAATAATCATTGGGATTTTGTCGTCCTGAAGTATTCTTATAGTAATTGGCAGCTTCCTCTATTATATCACCGATGCAGGCTGAATAATTCACCATTGCCAACTTTAAATCTGTGCGAGACAATCGGAGTTTCCTTCTGTTTTGAAGTAACAAGCCATACAATGCCGCTGCAGAGCTGTACATTGTATTCGATTGACTTATATTGTCATTAGCTCCGGCATAACGTACGGCAAGAAGCAGCATATTGGTACTCCATGCTTGACCTTCTGCTTGCATGCTTTTGATTAAATCAATTTGTCCCCTTTGCAAATCGGTATGTGATCGAAAAAGTCGGATTCTTTCCATAGTTTCAAAGTATTCTTCATAAGAAATGGCTGCGTCCGCCTTGATTTCGCATTCCTTAATGTACATATCCTCCATTACTTCGCGTAAAGAAGGCATCTTTGTGATCACATCAGGATTCTTATCCATCCAGTCTAACAAAGATGAGCACCAAGCCCTCGAAGCTTCTCCATCACAAGCGTAATAATGACAGATTTCCACTACTGTATGAAGGCATAAGATTTTGAATTGAGGATAATCAGCCTCTCGTGCAGATCTTAGCGCATAATCCAGCGCTTCTCTAATTCTATGGGTTGTGATTTGTTGTTGTGATTTACTTATAAATATATTGACATCCAAAATACATCCCTCCTAATTTTACTATTCTTTTACAATATTTAATGTGTGTTAATGCTTGTCAATTTAAAAACATGATTGCTACCGTCTATGGCATACAGTGAATCTTTATTCTTCTGAATTGGCATATGAAAACCTCCTTCTGATGTGATAGAGGAAAGATACCTGATTGAGTCCGCTTCATAAGCGGATATTATTCCCCCGCCACAAATGAATAAAGTGTTGTTCGATACAAAGAATCCATTATTTTTACGATCAAAATACAGATCCGCTTGTTTTTCACCGAAACTTATGAATTCATCCATAGTACCATAGCTCACTGTCGGATGCGTATCACTGCTGCCTGAATGCGGAGTCGAGAAAAAGACATAAAGCTTTCGCTTAGTTTGACAAAAACAGGAACCGATAAACATTCCTTTATCTTTAGGAAAGTATCTCTCTCCAATAATTCTCAGTGAACCATCCACACAAACTTTTAATATAATCATAATATATGGAGTGCTGTTTTTCCCCGCCCGCGCATTTGTTGAAATACCCGTCAATATCATTAGGTCATCATAAATGCGAAGTGAAGCAGAAGACAACATATATTCTGAAATGGATGGGAGATTAACAGCTTTTGGGTAAAGGTGTAAAAAACCTGCCGTATCAATACCATAATAGCTTTCCTTTGCAGCTGCAACCGAAACCATACGAAATTCGGCCATTCCTTTTCTTACAGTCATATTAACTAAATCAACGACAGCCATATTTCCCAAAGTATCAAATATGAGCAATTCATTATGTATTTTTAGAAAAGTAAGTTTTTCACTATCCCAAAGAATCTTTGCTGTTTTGTTGCCCAGTTGTACGGAAATCTCTTTTGAATTATTACGAAATACCAAAATTAGCTCATCATCATGAAATAAAATAGTCAGCAAAGTTGCAGAATATAGAGCATTTTCTATGATAGAAGCGATCAGTACATATTGATCAGAAATGATACGAATCACACCATCATAATATGAAGCTGCTATTTTCTTATTATACGTCAACTCAATGCACTCACATTCTTTTAGACTATCTTGCATATCCCATAAGTACACCTTATATCTTCTTTCTGTGATACACAAAAGCCCTTTTTCAGATTCTAAAAGTAAAGCACAAGAAATGCCGGTATTTACATGCCCTTTTTCTTCCCATAGATTATTTATCAGGCGAATCGTTGCATCACTTAATGAAACAGCCATATCTCCGGACCCCAAAGCTGCAATACAAATGATATCA
Organism: uncultured Clostridiaceae bacterium; assembly: GCA_964568265.1. Lineage (GTDB taxonomy): Bacteria > Bacillota > Clostridia > Lutisporales > Lutisporaceae > JAAYKT01. The sequence goes on from CAZMPR010000096.1 coordinate 2,687, forward strand.
CACCCAAAATACTCTAAAACCGTCTGGACTCCCACTTCGGTTATCTGGCAAAGTTTCGAACCATTCATTGTTCTTAATCCTAAAATGCCAATGTTTTCATCAATAATCAAAGCTGAAACATCCCCTTCTTCAGGTAAAAGAAATTTTGTTTCTTCTTCTTTACATAACTTTACAACGGTACTCTTATCTTTTTGATACCATAACGAGTCATAAAAAAAGGCAAATATCCCATCCGAAAACATAGGAATGTAGTAATCAATGGCAATCACCTTCTGTGACGCCACGAATACACCTTCTTCAAAGTCCAGATCTATTACCTCCGCGGTTTCGTCATCATAGGTAACAACAATCCGGCTTCCGTTATCTGATGCAAAGATATCCATGGGACGTTTTGGATTTGCCGCAATGACTTTTTCGTCTACTAACATAGTAGAAAGATAAATAATTCGAAGTCGACCGACACCTTCTGAGAATATGGCAAAAGAGGCGTTTTTCGGAATACAAACAGTAACTGTCTTATCCAGCTTTAGAGATGCTTTTACTTCTAAGCGGAAACCATGGTCAGATGAAGATTCATGTCCGTATTTTTGAAGCGGTATCCGTTCCGGTAAAATATAAGATTTTGGTTTTACCGGAGATGATAATAGATCCCACGCTTTTTTATAATTAATGATAAGTGCTGTAGAAAAAAAAGAATTCTTATATTTGGAAAACACATCAGAAAATCGGATCAAAAAATTCTTAATGAATTCTGTTTGAGAACCAGGCTCCAAAATCATCAAAAAATCGGATATCAGTTCCCCACTGCCACATGCGGAACATCGTGCATTTATATATAAAATATTGCATAAAAGTGCCTTCCCAAGTGAAACATCTAATTGGAATAAATGATATGCAAGTTCCGTCAAAGCCCTGGGCTCTTTTGAAGAAAACTCTCCGTTATCTTGGGGATCACAAATTGACAGGAAACAACTTACAAGAAGTTTGTGATCATGAAGCCTATTCTCCTGATATCTAAGCACCGCTGCTTCTCGAAAGCTATCGTACAAAAAGTCAATTCGCCCTTCTCGATTGGCAATAAACGGGCGCATGCGCCTCAGGTAAATCCTTAAAGCACACCGTATGCTCTCCTCATTTTCAACAGGATACTCAATTTTCAAACAGTAAGTTAGTTCATCCTCAGTTAATCCAAGCCTTGCCTTGGACAACAAACCAAACAAAAGGGGTACAAAGCTTTGACCGGGCAACACGGTAATATATGAAGTATCCTCTTCCAAACCGGCAAGGACTGCATTAAAAGCTGAAATTGGATCCTCCCCATACTTTTTAATTTCCGATTCTAATTGTTTGTATGCACCAAATACTCTTAGATTATAAAGAACAATCTTGAGGAAAAGAGGGTTATCGGAACCTTTTGTATCGCAAATAATTTCCATATGATGATCATCCAAATGCTTCAAATATCTCTTCAAGTATTCATTGATTAGGCTCATCTTATCTTCCTTATAAGAAAAGGGCTTGATTCGATGGATGACCGAAAATTGAGAAGCCGCTTGGATTCTTGGCTTTGAGTTTCGGTCTTCTTTCAAGCTTACAATCAGCTTTAAACCATTCGGAAGCTCATGAGGCAGCCAAGATAATATATCAGTGCCGCTTTGGAGCTGATCGATTCCATCTATAATTAAAGTTCCTTGAATTTGGGACAATAAAAGATAAATGTTACGCTTTATTTCCTCTAAGTCTTCTTGGAAGGATATACCTTGTTCTAAAAAAATGCTTTTCCATAGACCTAACTGGGATGAAGCCATATCAAATGCACCGCAAAATCGCGCACTTATACTTTTATGATTTTGTTCTGATAAAAGGATAAAGTTTGCCAATAGAGTGGTTTTTCCAAGTCCGGCCTCAGCTACAAGGATAAAAGGTTTGCGGCTTTCCGATTCAATATAATCAATTAATTCTTCTATATCTTTTTCTCGATGTATAAACACTTCCGCACATTGAATAATAAATTGTTCTTGCTGTTTCATATCCTTTTCCAGTGGATTTAACGCGGTTACAGGATAATTTTCAGGAAATTCGGACTCAATTTCCTTTTTCAATTTCTTAATAATTACATCTTTTAAGGGCTGCCCATTGACTGAAAAATCTGCCAATCGTCCTTTGGATGCGTCGTTACCCTCCGTTTTAAGCTCCAACGACACAGCTTCGCTATCCCATCTGCAATCATACTCACACACGTTCCATTTGCCCTTAATCTTCTTTTTTAAATTTGTCAGCAATTCATCAGCAATAAATGGATCTTCTGCCGCTCCATTGGTGTAAATATTACGCTGTACATCGCTCAACAAAACATGAGAAAATGGATTATTTCGAAAGAAGAATAAAGCATGATTTACAGGCGGCGGTATAACGCTTTTTTCCTCAATTAAGCGTAGCATTGGATTAAGAAGGGCATGCTCAATTTCCATTTCAGTGACTGACTTACTCCCGACACAATTTAAAATATTAGGATAGTTATTATAAGTATTGCCGCTCACATCTTCCAACTTCGGTATCCATCCTCTTCTTTGTCCAAGAAAGCAAAGAAAAAAAGGGCGGCTTTCATCAATATTGGAAAGGCAAGCCAGCACAGTATTTTTCGCAGTAGAATCTTCCAGTGATACTCCCCAACGTAAGTCTATATCAATTAGGTTAATCCTTCGTTCTCTGCACCACGTAGATAATTCGGGAAATACATATTTCACGAGAAAATCCCGCTCAGCATGCATATCATTAAATGTTGAGCTTATAAAGATACGAACAGTTCTCCACTTCATGTTGTTCCTTCTTTCAAATTAAAGCTTCCAGTCTCCAAAGCTGTCCCAACTGCGTTCAAGATGTCTCTTTAATAATCTTATGTTCGATTGTTCAGCTCCCGGAAAATCCCCTTTTGAAATCATATTATAAACTTCATTCATAAGTTCTTTTCCGCCCTTATTATACAGTTTCCTGCCATATTCCATGACTTCTTGATGAGCACGAGAATAGTCAACACTATCCCCTTGTCAATTCTCAAATTATATTAGGAAATATTCTCACATTAAAATTCCCAAAAGC
>CAZMPR010000097.1:0-5778 GCA_964568265.1 uncultured Clostridiaceae bacterium
CAGCAAGTCACGCTGTGTGGCCTAAAGAGGATGACGCTATTTTCGCCCTTGCAGCCAAAGCACAAGAGGCAACTAAAAAGTATGGGACGGATAAAGTTATCAACTCAACCTTGGGCGCACTTATGGATGATAACGGTGAATTGGTATGCTTGGAGACAGTGTATAATGAACTGAGAAGCTTGCCCGATGCGGCAATTGCAGCCTATGCATTGGTTGCAGGTCAACCGGCATTTTTAGATGCAATTATTAAAAGATGCTTCAAAAGCCATAAACCTGATGCATTTATAAAAGCGGTAGCTACCCCCGGAGGTTCCGGTTCTGTCAGACACGCTATATATAATTACACGAATCCCGGTGACTCGGTTTTAGTTTCCGATTGGTATTGGAAGCCCTATGTCACCATTTCTGAAGAATATAACAGGAGGGTTGAAAATTATGTTCTTCTTAACGACAAAAACGAGTTTAACATAGAATCATTTAAAGAAAACTTTGAAAGGCTTTTGAATAAGCAGAAAAGAATAGTAGCAATAATAAACAGTCCGGCTCATAACCCCACAGGATACAGTTTAAGTGACGATGAGTGGGAAACAGTTTTAGAAATAGCTAAAGAAAATGCTAAAGATAAGGAAAACAAAATCGTTATATTGGTTGATGCCGCTTACATAGACTATGCTGGTAAAGGTGACGAAAGAAGAAAATTCTTTGAACAATTTTCCAATCTCCCTGATAATATATTGATAATCGTTGCCTTCAGCTTATCCAAAAGTTACACCATGTATGGAATGAGACTTGGTGCGGCTATTTGCATATCTTCAAATGAAGACATAGCTGATGAATTCTATTATTCATGTTCACATTCAAACAGGGCTAATTGGTCAAACTGCAACCGAGGTGCCATGGAAATTATGACAAGAATAACCTCAGATGGCTCTAAGCTTTTAGCTTATGAAGCGGAAGTTAATAAGTATAAGACTATGCTGCAGGACAGAGCCAATGTTTTTGTTGAGGCTGCAAAGGAAACCGGTCTTGATATTCTCCCATACAGAGACGGATTCTTTATCAGTATTCCTTGTGAAAAATCAGTAGAAATAAACAACGAATTGATGAAAGAGAATCTATTTTTAATACCGCTAAAATTAGGTTTAAGATTTGCCGTATGTGCTGTTTCTGAAGATAAGTGTAAGGTAGCGCCGGCAATAATAAAAAAAGCCATGGATAAGATATTAGGAACAAGCTAAATAAATGTAAAGAGAGGAAAGAGTATGGAAAACAATAGCGAAAGAATAGCACTACTAACTGATAGCAGCTGCGATTTACCAAAAGAAATTTTAGAAGGTTACAAAATTCTAACCTTGCCTTTGAGAGTAATTTACGGAGACAAAGAGTATAGAGACAACATAGATATTACGCCGGAGGAAATATATGAAAGAATGCCCGATGAGATTCCGAAAACCTCCATGGCTTCTATCTCTGACGCTATTGATGTTTTTGAAAGGTTAAGAAAAGAAGGAATAAAAAACGTCCTATCTATTAATATTTCAAGCGGGCTAAGCGGCACCTTCAATATGATTGAATTAGCGCGAAAGGATTTTCCCGATCTTAATATTGTAACTATTGATTCCAAGACTCTTTCTATAGGACTGGGTTATATGGTATATGAGGCTGCCAAGATGATTGCTGAAGGTTTAAAAATTGAGGAGATAAAAGAAAAGGTATTGGCACTGCGAGACAAAATAAAATTATTTTACTGCATACCTGTATTGGAGTATCTGAAAAAGGGCGGCAGAATAAATACTGTAGCCGCTACAATCGGTGATGTGATGGATATAAAACCTATCATATCCGTAAACGAAGAAGGGAAATATTTCAGCTACACAAAGGTCAGAGGCAGAAAACGCTCTTTGGATAAACTGGTTGAAATCGCAAAAGAAGTCTCTGAAGGTTATTCCGTTAACATGGCAGTAATGCACGGATATGCGGAAAAGGAAGCTTTGCATATCAAAGAAATATTATCAAAATTACCTAATGTCAAAGAAATGGTGTTCGGTCAAGTGGGTCCGGCTCTTGGTGTACACACCGGTCCCGGTCTGGTGGGTGTTTGCGTTTATTTTCTTAATGCCATATAAATCGTGTTTAAAATTTGTATTTAAAAAGCGGCCATTTAAGACCGCTTTTTATTATTCTTATACTACTTACCTTCTGCCATCCCTTTATACTTTTCGTATTTTTCCTTTGCCGATTCTTCCGCTTTTGCGAAGAGATCTTCAGCAATTTCAGGGAATGAACCCACTAAGGATGTGTATCTTACTTGACCGTTCAAATATTCTCTGAAGCTTGCTTTTGGTTCTTTGGAATCCAATAAGAAGGGGTTCTTTCCTTCTTTTTTAAGCTCCGGATTGTACCTGTACAGATGCCAGTAACCCGCCTCAACAGCTTGTTGTTCATTAGCCTGTGTACGACCCATGCCTTCCTTGATTCCGTGGTTGATGCATGGAGCATAAGCAATTATCAATGAAGGGCCGTCATATTTTTCAGCTTCTATAAGAGCCTTCAAAAGTTGGTTCTTATCGGCACCCATGGCAACCTGAGCCACATATACATATCCGTAAGTTGCAGCTATCATACCCAAGTCTTTCTTAGTTACTTTTTTACCTGAAGCGGCAAACTTGGCAACAGCTCCTATAGGTGTGGCCTTGGATGACTGTCCGCCGGTGTTGGAATATACCTCTGTATCAAGTACCAAAACATTCACGTTTTCACCGGATGCCAATACATGGTCTAATCCGCCGTATCCGATATCATAAGCCCATCCGTCACCGCCGAAAATCCATACTGACTTTTTGATTAAGAAATCCTTTTTATCTGCAATTTCATCAATAAGTTTCTTGGCATTATCATTTAATCCTTCTCCATTAAGCAGAGGAAGAATTGCAAGTGTTGCCTTTTTACTTGCATCCGCATCATCCATTCCTTCTAACCATGCCTTAAACGCATCTTTATAGTTTTCTGGAATATCTAATGCCAAAGCTTCGTTCATAAGGTCAGCTATCTTATTTCTTATCTGTTTTGTAGCTATCGCCATACCGAATCCATATTCAGCATTATCTTCAAAGAGTGAGTTTGCCCAAGCGGGACCCTTCCCTTCCTGATTCTTGCAATATGGCATAGACGGTGCCGATGCTCCCCAAATTGAAGAACACCCGGTAGCGTTCGCTATTAACATTCTGTCACCAAACAATTGAGTAATAAGTTTAACATACGGAGTTTCTCCGCAACCTGCACATGCACCAGAGAATTCCATTAACGGTTGTATAAACTGGCTTCCTTTAACGGTTGTCGGTGCCATGAGATTATCTTTAACCGGCAATTCCATTGCGAAATTCCAATTTTGAACCTGATCCTCAACTTGAGTATCAAGGGGTTTCATAACTAAAGCCTTGTTCTTGGAAGGACAAATATCCGCACAGTTGCCGCATCCCGTACAATCCAATGTACTTACCTGCATTCTGTAGTGCAATCCCGCAAGCTCTTTTCCTATAGCCTTTTTAGTTTTGAAGCTCTCGGGAGCATTCTTAAGTTCTTCATCCGTTACAAGAATAGGTCTTATAGCAGCATGAGGGCAAACATATGAACAATGGTTGCACTGTATACAATTATCTATTTGCCATTCCGGCACATGCACTGCAACACCGCGTTTTTCATAAGCTGAAGTCCCCATTGGGAAATGACCGTCTTCTCTGCCTACAAAAGTGCTCACCGGCAAAGTATCCCCTTCCTGCCTTGTCATAGGAATGAGAACGTTTTTAATGAAATCGGGAACATCAGAATCTACGGCAGCTTCATCTTCAACCGCATCTTTCCAATAAGCCGGAACATCTATTTTAACAAGAGCGTTTATTCCTTTTTCAACGGCTATGAAGTTCATGTCAATTACTTTTTGTCCCTGTCTGCCATAACTGTCAACGATAGCCTCTTTCAAATATTCAACAGCGTCATCTAGTGGAATTACATCCGCAAGTTTGAAGAATGCGGACTGCATTATCATGTTTATTCTGCTTCCAAGTCCGATTTCGTCCGCAATCTTTGTTGCATCTATCGTATAGAATTTAATATCATTCTCCGCGAGATATTTCTTCATTGCGCCGGGTAATTTTTCATCCAACTCTTCTTTATCCCACATACAATTAAGAACAAAAGTTCCGCCTTTTTTCAAACCTTTCAGCAAATCATACTGATATACATAGGCTTGATTATGGCAAGCAACAAAATCAGCTTCATCTATTAAATATGTGGATTTTATAGGTTTTTTACCGAATCTCAAGTGAGAAATCGTTACACCGCCGGACTTTTTCGAATCATAAGCGAAATATCCTTGTGCATATAAATCTGTTTTATCACCTATAATTTTGATAGCATTTTTGTTGGCGCCGACAGTACCGTCCGAGCCCAAACCCCAGAACTTACATCTGATTGTTCCGGCAGGTGCGGTATTAACGTTTTCTTTGACTTCCAAGCTTGTATGAGTTACATCATCAACAATACCGACAGTAAAGAAATTCTTCGGTTGAGGCTGTTTCAGGTTTTCATAAACAGCAATTATCTGTGCCGGAGTTGTATCCTTGGAGCCTAATCCATATCTGCCGCCAATGATTAACGGAGGATTCTTTTCTTCAAAATATAAAGACCTTACGTCCAAATATAAAGGTTCTCCTATTGAGCCCGGTTCTTTTGTCCTATCAAGGACTGATATTCTTTTAACAGACTTTGGCATTTCATTAAAGAAATATTTAGGTGAGAACGGTCTGTATAAATGAACTTTAAGCAATCCAACCTTTTCACCCTTAGCCATTAAGTAATCAATAGTTTCCTCAATGGTTGGTGTAACGGAACCCATGGCTATGATTATATTCTCTGCCTCGGGATGACCGTAATAAACAAAGGGCTTATAAGTTCTGCCGGTAAGCTCGCTGATCTCATCCATATAAGAAGCAACAATGTCAGGCACATTTTCATAATACTTATTAGCGGCTTCTTTTGCCTGGAAGAATATATCCGGGTTCTGGGCAGTACCTTTTATTACAGGATGCTCAGGATTTAAAGCGTTTTTCCTGAATTCATTAACTGCTTCATAATCAACAAGTTTTGCAAAATCTTCGTAATCAATAACTTCAATTTTCTGAATTTCATGTGATGTTCTAAAACCATCAAAGAAATGCAAAAACGGTACTCTTGATTTAATTGCGGATAAATGAGCAACGCCTGCCAAATCCATAACTTCCTGCACTGGACCTGCCGATAAAAGAGCAAAACCTGTTTGCCTTGTAGCCATTACGTCTGAATGGTCGCCAAATATAGAAAGCGCATGACCTGCAATTGCACGACCGGTAACGTGGAATACACCGGGTAATAGCTCGCCGGCTATTTTATACATATTCGGAACCATTAAAAGCAATCCCTGGGAAGCTGTAAATGTCGATGTCAAAGCTCCGGCTGTCAATGAACCATGTACAGCACCCGATGCACCCGCTTCTGATTGAAGCTCAACTACTTTAACTTCCTGGCCAAAAATATTCTTTTGTCCATGTGCTGCCCATTCATCAATATTTTCCGCCATATTGGATGATGGTGTTATGGGGTAAATAGCAGCAACATCAGTAAAGGCATATGCTACATACGAAGCCGCTGTATTACCATCCATGGATTTCATTTCTTTTGCCATCGAAAAACCCCCTATAATTAATAATTTAAAATTTAACGAATTGTCATATCTAAGTATAT
>CAZMPR010000098.1:0-5770 GCA_964568265.1 uncultured Clostridiaceae bacterium
TCATTACCATATTCTATTGCAAATTAAGTAACTTTCCTAGAACAAACTATATATTATAACTATACCGACTGCAATTAATATTTCCAATCTAATAACCCCTCCTTATCTATCCAAGGATTAAACTACCCGCAAAATATATAATAAATGATACAATCCAAGCTAAGAGCAACTGGTAAGCAATTGAAAAAACCATCATTCCGTTTCCAAACTCCTTGCGCATAACGGCTATTACCGATATGCACGGTGTATATAAGAGTATAAAAACAAGATAACTATAGGCGGATATAGGTGTAAAATACTGCATCAAGGCGCTGTGCAGGTTTCCTCCGTACACCACTCCCAAGGTGCTTACAACCACTTCCTTTGCCATAAGCCCGGCTAACAGCGACACCACACTTTGCCAAGTACCGTAGCCCATGGGTTTAAACAAGGGAGCCATAAAACCGCCAATATATGCTAAAAAGCTTGTTTCCATATCCGTCATTCCCTTAAAATTAAAATTAGATAATAACCATACCAACACGGACATGGAAAATATAATCGTACCGGCTTTTTTCAAAAAGTTTTTTCCTTTTTCCCAGGTATTTCTCATAAGATTTTTAAATTCCGGCAGTTTATACTCGGGGAGTTCTATTATAAACGGCTCTTCATCCTTTTTAAAAATAGTATTTTTAAAAATAACACCGATCAATACGGCCACACCTATGCCCAATAGATAAAGTGAAAAGGTAACCGCTGTTTCATTCCCGGGAAAGAATACCGTTGCAAACAATGCATAAACAGGAAGCCTTGCATTGCATGACATAAGCGGTACCAGTAAAGCAGTGAGTTTTCTGTCTTTGTCGCTTTCCAATGTTCTCGCTGCCATAATGCCGGGGACGGTACATCCAAATCCTATTATCATAGGGATAAAAGCTTTTCCGGATAAGCCCATCTTCCTCATGATTCTGTCCATTATAAATGCTGCTCTTGACATATACCCGCTATCCTCTAAAAAAGATATACCAAAAAACAATGTAACTATTATGGGAAGAAACACTACAACAGAGCCTACCCCCGCCACAATACCGTCCAATAACAATGATCTAAACCAAGGGCTGCTGTTTCGCATCAAAAGTTCAAGTATATCCGTTATCCTTTCAATTATTACACTTTCCATAAAATCAGACAAGGGTTGGCCTACCCAACTGAAAGTCAACTTAAAGATTAAAAACAATATAAATAAAAACAAAGGATAGGCTAAATATTTATTCAAAACTACCGAATCTATCTTCTCTCCGATATTTATGCCATTATGTGCTTTTTTAATAATAGCTTCTGACAAAATATCTTCAATATATTTATAAGCGTCCTTTTCATCTTCCATATATTGAGAATCATTCTCAATATATGGGGTAAAAAAATTACCGCTTTTAAGCAATCTTTTGACCTCTTCTATCCCTATCTCCTTTGTGGCGGAAATAGGAACTACCAAAACACCCAGCTCTTTTGACAGTTTATTATAATCTATTTTCATCTTTTTTGATTCGGCAACATCTATCATATTCAAAACAAGGATTATGGGTTTTTTAAATTGCTTAAGTTGCAGCGTTAAGTACAGGTTTCTGTCTAAAGTCGTAGCATCTACAATATTTATAATGACGTCAACTTTTTCATTCTCTAAAAATTCTTTCGATATTTTTTCCTCGCTGGAAAAGGTGTCCATGGCATATATACCAGGTAAATCAATTATTTTAACTTTGTTTTCAATAAAACCTTCTTTTTTTTCCACAGTAACACCGGGCCAATTCCCTACATATTGATTTGACCCGGTTAAATAATTAAACAACGTGGTCTTACCTACATTGGGGTTTCCCAATAAAGCAGCTGTTATCAATTGAATCTATGCCTCCTTGACTTGTATATTACTCGCATCCTTTTTTCTGATTGCTAAGTCAAAACCCCTGAAATTTATTATAATAGGATCTCCAAAAGGCGCCGACATTTTGACTCTGACAGGTGTTCCTTCAATGCAACCCAAAGCAAGCAGCCTTTTGGCTAATTTCTCATTACCTTTTACAGAATCAATATAGGCACACTGACCGGGCTTCAAATCATTTATGCACATAATTTTATCCTCCGTTGATAATTGTTCTCAATTAGATTCTATAATAATAAGAGCCTATTGTCAATAATAAAAAATAAAATATAAAAACTTGATTTTTAAAATAATTGCCGAATATTATCTTTACTTTATTATAGTCTTACTTTAGCAATTCAAATTAAGCATGCCGTTCAGTAATTTAAATGTTTTACTTTGTTTTGAAGTAATTTAAACATTTTATTTTTATTTGAAGGGAAAACGCCATTATCCATAGAATTATTAACAGACGTATTTTATGAGGTGTGCATTAATGAGGGACAATAATAAATTAATAGGCTATCTACTGATAGCTTTATCGGCTTTATGTTTTTCTCTAAACGGAATAATAAGTTCATTTCTTTTTAAAAGCGGTATAAAAACCTATGACTTGATTATTTTGCAAAATATATCCCAGATATTCATTTTGCTGTTTTTTTATTCTTTTAATAAGTTAAAGGACTTAAAAATATCCAAGGAAGACTTAAAAATCATAAGTCTTCAGGGGCTCTTTGCCAGCACCCCAACCGCTGTTTTCTATTATATAGCGATACAAAGGACAAATACTTCAATAGCCTGCTTATTACTGTTCACCAATCCTATTTTTGTAACTCTGTATTATATTATCTTTGAGAAGCAAAGAAACAATACAAACAAAATTATAGCTGTAATAGTTGTGTTTATCGGAAGCGCTCTTGTTTTAAATATAAGCCCTAAAAATTTTTCCCATATAAACATATTAGGTATTACAGCCGGCATATTATCCAGTATTTCTTACGCTTTTTATAATGTTTATGCCGATAAAAGGTTGAAAAAGTATTCCCCGGGTGTTATACTTTTTTATTGCACCATCGTAGTTTTTACTATAATTTCTGCAATTAATATAAGCTTTTATTTCAGATTAAAGGAATTGGATTTTCAAATGCTAAAGCTGGCTCTGCCCATATCTACTGCTGCCAACATTTTACCAGTTATTCTTTTATATACCGGAATAAAAAGAATAGGAGCTCAAGCCGCTTCAATTGTTGCAACGGGCGAGGTCCCATTTACTATTATCCTGTCTTTTTTAATTTTAGGTGAAACACTTAATTTAACACAAGTTTTTGGAAGTATATTGATTGTCGGCGCTATACTTAGCCTGACTATGATGGAAGATTGAGATTATCCTCGTCACTTTTTGTTATACGAATCTTCGTTATCCTTTTATCTTCCACTTCTTCTATGCGGAATGTGTTTCCGTCAAACTCTACCTCATCTCCGACTTCCGGCATCTTTCCGGACAGGCTTAGAACCATTCCGCTTATGGTATCAAATTCCAAGTCCTCTTCAGGAAGATCCATACCCATTATATGATTTACTTCATCCAGACTGAGCATTCCGTTTACTATATAAGTTTTATCGTCTATTTGTTCGAATTCCAATACTTCATCATCATACTCGTCAAATATGTTTCCTACTATTTCTTCCAATAAATCTTCTATAGTGATGAGACCGGCTGTCCCACCATATTCGTCAATAACAATAGCCATATGATTCTTAGATTTTTGCATATCTCTAAAGAGTTCATCTATTTTTTTGTACTCTGAGACATAATTGGCATCTCTTATTACGTCTTTCAAAGAAATTTCCAATTCCCCATCCTTCCTTATAATACCGAATAAATCCTTTACATATAATATCCCTATTATATTATCTATAGTATCCATATAAACGGGAATTCTGGAAAAATGCTCTTCAACTATTATATTCAGTATTTCTTCCATTTCGGCATTAATGTTGATAACAATCATATCTGTCCTGGGAGTCATAACTTCTTTAACAATGGTATCATCGAATTCGAATATGCTGTTTATCATTTCTGTTTCCGTTTCTTGTATTATACCCTTTTCCTCACCTACATTTATCATTAGTCTGATTTCTTCTTCGGTAATTTGCTGGCTGTCGTACTTTATTGAACCGCCCAACAGCTTCACAGTTAGGTTCGTCGTACTTGTCAAAAGTTTTACTATAGGAAAAGCTATTTTCGATATAAAAGCCATAGGCTTTGCAGCAAAAAGAGCAATTTTATCAGATTTTTGCAAAGCCATTCTCTTTGGCACCAGTTCCCCAAGCACCAAAGTAATATACGCCACTATAATAGTAATTAAAACAAAAGAAATAGTATCAGCGAATTGATTAAGCACAATTATATTTGACTTTTTTAAAACTTCTCCAAATTTGACGGCTAAGGTTTTTGCACTTAGAGCACTGGCAAAAAAGCCTGCCATGGTTATGCCGACTTGAATTGTAGCAAGAAATTTGCTTGGTTCCTCCAAATATTTATTTACTATATTAGCTGATTTATTATTCTTTTCTATCAGTGGTCTTAGCTTCGATTGCTTTACAGACAGTATGGCTATTTCAGAGGCGGCAAAAAACGCATTTATGCTTATCAATAAGATTATAAAAAAAAGCTGCGCCCACAAGTCACCTTCCATTTAAAAAATTCCCCCCAAAATTTACTTAAGTATATTATATAGTTATAATCTTTATTCATCAATAGCAACAAAATAATATTAGGCAATAAGTATGCTTAATTATTCTGAACGGTATTAATTCATAAATGCATTTATTAGGTCAGGCAGACCGGAAAAACCCAATTCAAAAATATGGGAAAATAGATCTTGTTCGAATCCTGCCATAAATACGATAAAAAGTATAATAATAAATATCATATCACACTTTTTTTCTATTATTAAAACCAGTATTAAGACTATCAGCAAAATATCCTCTAAAGACAACTTTTCTCTCACATAATCAAGGACATCAGATAGATTCATTTTATTTTCCTACCTTTAAACCAAGCTTCTCCGCAATTATTAATAAATTCACCGCTTTTACACATTCATCTATAATATTCTGCCTGCCTTCCGACATAAAGGGTCTGATTGAATTTAATAAATTGACACGGCTGTCATTTTTATTCCCGGCACCTATTTTGTTTATTGCCGTACTTATAAGTGTATCATTTAATATACCAGCAAATGGATTTTTATCATCTTTTACCTCATTTTTTTTTTGACCCCCTGCTGTTTTAAAAAAAATACCCATCAGTTCATTTTGAAGCCCATCATAATCGTTATTCTCAAGCATATTTTTTATTCTGCTGCTTGAGGCATCATTGCCGCCTCTATTATCCAAGTATTTTATCAGTTCTTCCTTCAACCCGGATATATCTCCTTGATTGATTTTATCTTTTATATCTTTGCTGATATTTGGATTTTTATCTATTTCATTCAACAAAACGTTTTTTACTTCGTCCTCATTTATTTTATCCAAATCTATATCAGGCATTTTCTCTTTGAATTTATTTTTTACCTTTTCACTATCAAAAACACTTTCACTTTTATTGTTCCTTCCATAGCCCATGTGATAACCTCCACAATCAAATTAATTTATGCCGACACAATATAACCTTCTTCTTTCTTTTCTTTCTTCATGTTTTTTCTTCTGTAAATATAGTTTTCATTTTCCTTATGCCTTTTTATTTTTATGTTGTTTTTATCTTTGGGGAGGTTGAGTATAAATAAAAACAGTATTGCCAAGATGAAATTTTCTTCATAATATAATTCTTCCGTAAGATTTTTATTCTTACTTTTATTCTATTCCAAG
>CAZMPR010000099.1:0-5763 GCA_964568265.1 uncultured Clostridiaceae bacterium
AAAGTAAATAAAGCGGCTTTTTCAAAAGTCAGCTTCAAGGTATTCACCTCTTCGAATATTATCAATTTCATTTTATACCAGTCCGGGCAAAGATTCAATTAGAATTGAGGAGGCAAGGGTTTCCATATTTTATTTTCCCTATTTATTTTATTTAAGTTATGTTAAAATACTAATGAAACATTTTTTGCTTTTTAACCGTATATATTTATATAAACTTGCATCTATTTCAACTATTAGGGGGTCTAAATATGAAGAAGAGGAAAAAGCTTATTATTGCAATTATATTAATCATAATAATAACCACCGTTGCCGGCATAAAATACGCCGGCACCTTAAAAGAAAAAATAAAAGTAGTGAAAACCGAAGCCGTAGCAGGCAAAAACCTCATAAAATCCATTTCCGTTTCTGGAATAATAGAACCCAACGACTCACAAGAAATATTTCTTTCTCCGGGGCAAAAAGTGTTGGAAGTATATATGGACGAAAATCAAGTAGTAAAAAACGGGGACAAACTGATAAAGTTAGATACTACTGATTTAGAATATAATTTAAAAAAGGGACAAATAAGCCTGGAACTTGCAAAAAAGGAATTAGAGAAACTGAAAGATAACGAAAACAGCAATACCAAAACAACTTTGGAGAACACTGTGAAACAAGCTGAATTAAGCCTGGCAAGTGCTAAATTAAAATATGAAGAGGCTGTCAGGAAATATGAGAACAATGAGAAGCTCTATGAAGCAGGCTTTTTATCAAAGGGAGAATTAAATGATTTTGAAATGGCTTTAAGGGATTTGGAGAACAATGTGAGCAACTCCAAAATAGTCTATGAAAACTCAAAAATAACTTTAGAAGACTTTTTAAACAATGAAGATAATATTTTTAGGCAAACTAAACAAATAGAAATCACCGAAACTGATTTAGAAAACCTGAATAGAAATATTTCTGATAGTATAATCAAATCGAACATAACCGGTAAAATAGTAAAAATGGATGCAAAGCCGGATCAATACCCAAACCAAGGCGATGTAATTATTATACATGATTTAAGCTATTATAAACTCAGTGTAAAAGTAGATCAATATGATGCGGTAAATCTTAAAGAAAATCAGGAAGCAATTATCAAAGTCAAAGGCCTGGCTAAGGAGTATAGAGGCAAAATATCAAAGATTGCCCAAACTGCGGCAATTGAAATGTCCGGCACAAATAAGGAAACCAAAATATCTGTAAATATAATCATAGAAAATCCCGATGAGAACATAAAAGTCGGTTACGAAGCGGATGCGGACATCATATTGGATGAAAAACAAAATGTCATGACTGTAGGCTTTGAAAGCATATTAACTGATGACGAAGGCAAAAAATTCATCTTTATATCCGAGGACAACATAGTAAAAAAGAGATACATTCAAACCGGCTTGGAATCCGATTTCGATATAGAAATTACTTCCGGTCTTAAGACAGGAGAGAACTATATTACCAACCCGCCCCCGGAGCTCAAAGAAGGCGATATAATCAACATAAACGGGGGAATGTAATTTGATTATACAAATGGAAAACCTTACGAAGGTATATGATACGGGCAAAATTCAGGTAAGAGCTTTAAACAATATTGATTTAAATGTGAATAAAAACGAATATGTGGCAATAATGGGTGCATCGGGCTCGGGCAAGTCAACATTGATGAATATAATAGGCTGCCTGGACAGAATGACATCCGGAAGCTATATATTGGACGGAGAGGATGTTTCTAAGCTTAACGATAAGCAGCTGGCGGAAATAAGGAATAAAAAGATAGGCTTCGTTTTTCAATCCTTTAACCTTCTCCCCCGCCTTACAGCCCTAAAAAATGTTGAGCTTCCCATGATTTATGCCGGGGTGCCGGGTAACAAAAGAATTCAAGCTGCAAAAGATGCTTTGGAAAGAGTAGGCTTAAAAGACAGGATATATCATAAGCCTAACGAGCTTTCCGGCGGCCAAAACCAAAGGGTGGCTATTGCCCGCTCTTTAGTGAACAACCCGGCAATAATATTAGCTGATGAGCCTACAGGAAATTTGGACTCAAAATCAAGTATAGAGATAATGGATATATTCGGCAGCCTAAATAAAGAAGGCGTGACAATTGTAATGGTAACCCATGAAAAAGAACTGGCGGCCTTCACGAAGAGAAATGTGGTCTTCAGAGACGGCGAAATTATCGAGGATTGCCTTGTGCTTTAGTTGGTTAGTTGGAAGAAAGCGCGTGTCATTCTGAGCGATAGCGAAGAATCTTATGCTTCGACGAAATTGTAAGAATCGGTTTCCATGCCGACCCGGGAAAGATCCTTCAGTCGCAAGCTCCCTCAGGATGACAAAAGTGGAAAATGTAGGGGAGGACGACTCTGTCCTCCCGCAATCGCAGGGGTAAAGTTGGACAGTTAAAGATCGCCTGTAGTTATATTATAATCGTTATAAAAAAGGAGAGTGGTTTAATTGAAACACAGATTAATTGCATTTTTTATCGTACTTACAATGCTGCTCAGCTATACCGTCTGTGCCGATGCACCCGCCGCTAAATATACATTTGAGCAAGCTGCAAAAATCGTCCTGGACAAATCTCCCGACTATAAAGGCATAGGTAGAAAAATAGATGATGCCTATGATTATTATGAATATTTGGGTAAACGTATACCGGACGAAATTAAAATAATAAAAAATATGAATCAATTTATAGCCCAACGGCTAAATCAGCATATGGAGCTGTTAACAGCATACTCTAATTATCGGATGGCAAAGCAAGCCAAAGATAATGTAAAAGCAAATTTGCTCCTTGGCCTTAGAGAAGCGGTAATAGGCGTTGAAAAGGCTAATATGGCTGTAAAAGAAGTTGATATTAACAGGAGAATGCTCAATGATCAGCTTAAACTCCTGGAAATACAAAATGAATATGGACTCATCAGCAAAAATGATTATCGGAATAACAAAAGAGAGTTAAATGATAATCTTAAAGCCTTGGATAATGCGGATAAAGCTGTAGATACGGCTTATCATATGCTGAACATGCTTATGAGCAGAAAAGACACTAAAGATATTGTCATAGATTTGGATGCCACCGAAATACCTTTGGAGAGGCTTGACCTGGAAAAAATAAAAAAAGATCTTATAAATAAAAGTGATAAAACAGCTGATCCGAGCTTACCTATAAAATCTTTATATGAAGAAAGGAATCTGATTAAAACCAGATACAGTCTTATATGCGAATGCTTTGACAGCCTATCAAAGAAGGATCAGGAAGATGAGGATATAATAGATATTTTGGTTAAATCAAGAAAAGATTTTGAAGTAGCGGACGAAAAATATAATAATGCTATGAAAAACTTCGATAAATCCTTTGATGATATGATAACTGATATTAAAGACCTTTATGAGGATATCCATGATTTAAAAGAAGAATTGGCAGATGAAAAAGACAATCAAAAAATTTATAAAACTAAACATGATGCCGGTTTAATATCTAAAATCGAATATGAAAGCCTGAGAGATGAAGTTATATTACTTGAAAATGAATTAAAAAAGCTGGAGTTAGAGTTAAATCTCAGTTACGCAAAATTATTGGCCTACAGTGATTTGAAAAAAGTGGTTGTGGTTGAACAGTAGTTAAACAATAGTTAAACGATAGTTGAACGGTGATTGAACAATAGAGATGCAATCATTATGAGTGATTCGATACAGTCATTTTTAAGCGGTAGCGAAGAATCTTTTGTTTCAACGAAATTGTAGAGGTCGGTTTCCATGCCGACCCGGGAAATACCCACCGGGCTTTGCCCTCAGTATGACATATTTGCATCGTTACAGTCATTCCGAGGCAAGCTTTATAATTCAATGGCCGGATTGTTTAAAATCCCAATAAAACAATCAATCATTTTGCCATCGAATTGGCTCCCCTTCCCTCGTATTAACTCTTCTATTGCCTCTTCTTTAGATAATGGAATCTCTCTATAGGGTCTGGAACTGGTCATTGCATCATATGCGTCGGCAATGGCCATTATTTTTGCTAATTTATTAATGTTTTCTCCATATAATCCTTGAGGATAGCCTTCTCCATCAATTCTTTCGTGGTGTTGCAAAATAACTTTCCTAATATCATATAAAAACTCAACATCCTTCAGGATTTCGTAACCTATAGCGGGATGCCTTTTTATTGTTTCATATTCCTCTTCCGACAACTTGCCTTTTTTATTAAGTATACCCGGCAAAATCCCTATTTTCCCTATATCATGGAGCAAAGATGCAAATTCAAGGACAGTAATATCATCAGAATCCAATCCCAAGGCTTTTCCAATCTCAATAGAAATATTTGCAACCCGCTCACAATGACCCCAAGTATAAATATCATTAGCTTCTATGGCGCCGGCAAGAGCCCTTACTGTTGATAAATAATTCTCTTTCAGCTCTTTAAGCAGTTTTTTTAATTCTGTATTCATGGCCTCCTTTTCCGTTAAAAACTTTTCAATTTCTTTGGACTTTTCCAATAACTCTTCATTCATATAAGTCAGCTTTTCATAATTCAGATCTCTTTCGCTCAATAACCCTTTTAATGTATCTATCATTTTATTGAATTCGTCACCCAAAACCATAAATTCATCCTTTGACTTTATATCTATGCGCTCATCCAAATTGCCCTCAGAGATTTTTCCCATCGCTCCCATCATATGAGATAATGGCTTGGTGATGGCAGTGGAAAGCAGCAAGCCTGACAAAAATGAGAATAAAATACTGGCAATGGCAACACTGAGAATATTATTCCTAATAGGCGCCAACTTACTTGATAAATTGATTGGCATGATGCCGATAAGTTTCCAATCCGTGTCGGGAACCTTCATATGACTTAATATGGATTCACTGCCTTTATAATTGAATATTTTTGTTTCGTCACCATGCTCAATTTGTCCGCATAGTTCAGCATCCTCACAAACTTTCGTCATAAGCTTTTCTTTATCAGGATGGGAGAAAATCACGCCTTCATTATCTATAAGCATGAGATACCCCTTATCCCCAAACTCTATTTCATCAAAAATATCAGCCCATCTCTCAAGCTTTATATCCATCCCCACCGCACCAATCAACTGTCCGTTTTTCTCTACAGCCCTTGATACCGTTACAACTATTCCTCCTATGTCTCCAGCATCCAAATACGGATCCGACCAAACAGCCTTGTCTCTGCTTGACGCGGCCTTTTTATACCAATCCCTTTGCCTGCAATCGTAATCATCCGGCATAGTAGGATCTAAAGGGGCAACAAAAAGCGACCCGTCCTCTTCCGGGCCGAAGTAAATCCAGGCAACACAAGGTCTTCCTTTTTTATAGCCTATCCACTGTTGTTGTATATCTAAAAAAGCCCCGGGCACTTCTCTAACCATTTTGGGGCTGCCGGGCTCTTTTTTCCAGTTAACTATTTCTTCTTGTTCCGCCCAATAATTAACCACATACTCCATATCCGAAAGAAACTTTTTCAAAAAATAATCATTTGCATTTTTTAATGTGTTATAATTGTTTTGTTTCACTTGATTGAGTATGATTTTCTTGGAATTGTCGTAAGATATGATGCCTATAACTATAACCATTACTAAAATAATAGCCATCATAGTAAGTGTGATTTTATATCGTATGCTTATTCCCATATATAGCCCCCTCTTTATGCCAAAACCCCGCTGAAATATTTGTCGAATAATATCACTTTAAACTAAATATACCAAAATCATATTATTAAATCAACATAATTTTCAT
>CAZMPR010000100.1:0-4200 GCA_964568265.1 uncultured Clostridiaceae bacterium
CCGCAATGCTTTGCAGTCCGATTAATGTTGTCTGTGCCAAAACGGATACAGCGCTGCATACAATATCGCTGCCATATACACCATAATTAGAATGTCCTTTTACAATAAACCTTTTAACATAACCCCGGGGATCCTTTATGATTTCTACTTTAACCATAGTACTAAGCGTTAATCTTATCGATTTTTACCTGAGTAAAAGGCTGCCTATGACCTTGTTTCTTCCTGTAGTTCTTTTTTGATTTAAACTTAAAAACTATTATTTTTTTGGATTTTCCTTGTCTTAATACTGTACCTTCTACAGAAGCACCTTCTAAATTGGGTTTACCGACCTTGACTTCTCCGTCTCCCCCCACCATAAGTACTTCATCAAAGGATACTTTTTCGTCTTCTAAGGTTGAAAGCTTTTCTATTTTTATAATATCGCCTTCACTGACCTTAAATTGTTTTCCGCCTGTTTTTATAATTGCATACATTAGGCATTACACCTCCTATTAATTAAGTCTCGCCGGAAGCCAGGTAATACATTTAGACCCGTCCCGAGCGGATATGCCTACGACATGTTATTTTACCATAGGCCCATGGCTTTGTCAAACACGATTTTTCAAAGCTTTTTCAAGGCTTACCGTGCCATATTCTATATTTATCCCTGTGCAATGATTCATTTGTTATAATATTTATTTTAACACAATTTTTGAGTTCGAAGTCATCGAAATACTTTGAATATCCTGACAATACTTCCTTTATTTCCGGATGAATCTCAATATTTATATCCTTAACTGTTTTAATCAAAGGCATTCTTTTCAGGTCTTTTTCTATCATTTTAATCATGGTCAAAGGTGATAGTATTTTTCCTGTGCCTAAACAATAGGGACAGCCCGTAAGCAACATATCCTCTTTCGGGGGTACGGTTTTTTTCCTTGTTATTTCTAATAGACCCAAATGTGTCATACCCCATACACTGGATTTGCTTTTGTCCTTTTTTAATGCATTTTTTATAACTTCTATTACCATATTTTGATTTCCTTCGTTTTGCATATCAATAAAATCAATTATTATTATTCCGCCTATATCCCTGAGTCTGAGCTGTCGCGCTATTTCCTTAGCGGCTTCTATATTTGTTTTTAATGCTATATCATATAAGTCTTTTCCGCCAATGCATTTACCGGTATTCACATCTATAGCTGTGAGAGCCTCAACTTGTTCTATTATTATATATCCGCCGGATTTTAACCACACTTTCCTATCTAAAAGCTCTTCTATTTTCTCTTCTATATGAAAATAATTGAATATATCAAAAAAATCGCTATAGTATTCAATTCTATCTTTTAAATTAGGAGCAATTTCTTCGCTGATTTCAACTGCCCTATTAAAAAAGCTTCTTTCGTTTATCACCAATCTATCTATTTCGTGGGTAAAAATATCTCTTAAAACTCTATTAAAAAGATCCATATCCTTATGTAATAGATAGGGTGAAGGCATTTGATAATTCTTATTTAATATATTTTTCCACAGCTTAACCAACAAATCTATATCACTTTTTAAATCCGATATATCACAATGCTCTCCTACCGTTCTTATTATTACCCCCATGTTCTCCGGTTTTACAGAACTTGCTATATCCTTTAATCTTTCCCTTTCCTTTTCGTTTTCTATTCTCCTTGAAATACCTATATAGTCCACAGTAGGCATAAGTACAACATATCTTCCGGGAAGGGTAATATGTGTTGTGACTCTTGCCCCCTTACTGTCAATTGGGTCCTTAATTACTTGAATTAAAATATCCTGCCCTGTCTTAACCAAATCGCTTATATTATAATGATTATCATCTTCTGCATGTTCTTCGTCTTCATTTGGGTAATAATTAGGCAGAATATCCTTTATGTATAAGAATGCATTTTTATCCGTACCGATTTCAACAAATGCGGCTTGCATTCCCGGAAGTACATTTTCAACTTTACCTTTATAAATATCTCCTACTATACTCCGATTTTCACGACCTTCTATATAAATTTCCGCTAACTCACCATCCTCCAATAAGGCTGTTCTCACCTGCCCGAAACCGGCGTCTACTATAATTTCTTTCATTTTTTCACCGCCTTTCTTGATAGGTTTATAATAATTTTATTACTTCCTTTTCAAAAACCGATTTTTTTAGCTTGACATATTTTATTTATTATCAAAATCAATTAAAGGTATTAATCTGTTTCTTTGTAGAGTAAAAAGTTCAATTCTTTTAATATTATACTTTAGGATTCCGATGTTTGAATATTCGCGAAAAGCATCAATTATCAGCTCCGGCTTAAGGTTGGCGTTGCTGCCGCAAGCTATTATACAATTTATATGTAGAACCTTATTTACAATAAGCATATCAATCTCTTTAATCATCGGCTTTATATCCACTATGACTTTTTTATTCTTTTTAAACTGTATCTTTTCAACGTAAATATTTAGTTGGTTTATAAAGCCTTCAAATATAGCTTTGTTATCTATATTGTTTTCATCAGTCTCTATGGCAATTAAGTATTGACCATGACTGACAACAGCCATAGCCGGTTTTGCTTTGTCTTTTAAGTTTCTTAACTGGGTTATTTCAATTCCTTTTGTAAGATTATTGTTTAATCTTTCCTTTATTTCATCCAAATTCAAACTATCATTTATGGTAACATCCATGTATTCTCCCGTGCTCTCTATCCCTAAACCCAATGCCTGTGCAAAAGACATCTCGGGATGGGGATTATAACCACCGGAAAAAACCATAGGCAGTTTTGCTCTTCTCATTGCTCTTTGAAAGGTTCTCATCAGGTCCAAATGAGATATAAATTTCCCTTCATTTTCTTTTTTAAATTTCATTCTTACGTATATCATTTGCACAAATCTCCTTCTCCCGTCAGCATTACACCTGTGCATTTCCTATCTTTTGTGGTTTTTCCCTTATATGCTTTTTCCAGTTCATTGGCCAAAAATCTTTTAGTAACGCCTACGTCAATATGTTCCCAAGGCAGTATCTCATCTACACTTCTTTTTCTTAACGCATAAAATTCAGGTTCAATACCGCATTGGGTAAAAGCATCAACCCAAGTTTTGTATTTAAAATGTTGTTCCCAACTGTCAAATTTGCACCCTAACTGCCAGGCCTTGATTAAAACTTTCCCCAATCTCCTGTCTCCCCTTGCAAGCACTGCTTC
This sequence comes from uncultured Clostridiaceae bacterium, assembly GCA_964568265.1. Lineage (GTDB taxonomy): Bacteria > Bacillota > Clostridia > Lutisporales > Lutisporaceae > JAAYKT01. Next base: position 3,186 of record CAZMPR010000100.1, read on the forward strand.
CAAAAAACTTATATTCGGATCATGCCAGCTTAGTTTTACCCCTTTTCTTTTAATTAATTTTTGCAGATAACCTTGTTTTTTCCGCAATATTTCAACGGTCTCCTGGGGTTCCCATTGAAATGGTGTAAAAGGCTTCGGAACAAAAGAAGCAACGCTGACTGAAAGGTTAATACCTTTACCACGCTTTTCCTTAGGCGTCTTAAAGTACATACTCAATACTTCATGACTGAGCTTCGCAATACCTTCTATATCCTCCATGGTTTCAGTTGGGAGGCCAATCATAAAATAGAGTTTTATGCTGCTGTAGCCGGAATCAAATGCGGCGCCGACGGAACCGGTTAAATCCTCTTCGGTTACATTTTTATTTATAACATCCCTCAGTCTCTGAGTGCCGGCCTCGGGTGCAAAGGTCAACCCTGATTTTCTTACTTTTTGTACATTATCAAGCAGCTTTAAAGTAAGAGAGTCTATCCTCAAGGAAGGCAAAGATAAACCTATTTTTTCGTCTTCATATTTTGAAACCAACTTTTCTGTCAATTCATCAAGCCGTGAGTAATCTCCCGTTGATAAAGATGATAGAGATATTTCATCATAGCCTGTACTTTTAAGGAGTCTTTCGGCTGAATCCACGAGTTCATCAACTCCCCTTTCCCTAACGGGTCTATAAATCATTCCCGCCTGACAAAATCTACAGCCCCTGCTACAGCCTCTGAAAATCTCCAACATTATTCTGTCATGCACTATATCAATTAAAGGCACAATCATTTTATCCGGAAAATAGGAGCCGGATAGTTTTTTCAGAACTCTTTTTTTTATCGTTTTGGGATAGGTTTCTTTAATTGGTGTGATATTCTTTATTGTATTATCAGTATGATAATCGATTCTATAGAAAGAAGGTACATATATGCCTTTTATACCCGCCGCTTCCTCCATAAAACTCTCTTTATCCCGGCCGCTGTCCTTCCAACTTCTGTAGACATCCATTAATTCAAGTATTATTTCTTCCCCGTCTCCC
>CAZMPR010000100.1:4210-5738 GCA_964568265.1 uncultured Clostridiaceae bacterium
AAATGTCTATTATATCAGCCAGTGGTTCTGGATTACAGGCGCATGGTCCACCGGCAATAACAAAAGGAAATTTCTCTTTTCTTTCCGATGATAGGATCGGAATACCTGCCAGATCCAACATATTGATTATATTGGTATAGCTCATTTCATACTGAAGAGTAAATCCTACAAAATCAAAATCATCAATGTAATCCTTGGTTTCTAAAGAAAATAGTTTTATGTTCTCTTTTCTCATCAACTTTTCCATATCAACCCAAGGTGCAAAAACCCGTTGGCAATATATATCTTTATGCTCATTTAATAAGTGATATAATATTTTCATTCCCAAGTGAGACATGCCTATTTCATAAATATCCGGAAAACAAAAAGCAAACCTTATTTTCATTTCCTTCGGATTTTTATTTATACTATTCCATTCCGACCCTATATACCTGCCGGGTTTTTCAACCTGAGGCAATATTTCCTCGTATAAGTAGTCTTCTAATTTTCTTTCCAAATGTAAGCCTCCAATTTTAAATTTCTCTTTTATAAATCAAAATCTTCTACCGTAAAATAAATACCTTCTTTAATTCTAAGAAAGTTCTTCCTAAATGTCCATAATTAATCCGATAATCATATAATATCCTCGACCTTGCTGTAATAACCTTTTGTCAAAAAACCGTTTATTATATCGGCTTCACTTAATTCAGCTGTAACATTATTGTTTTCGTCAAAAACTCTGATCCGGCATATGTTGCCCGGGCTGAATTGCTCTATTATATTTTTAAGATAAGTGCCTTTTGAGCTAATCAATAATCTTTTTTTATAATCCTTTCTCTTTAATATTTTCTCTTTCTTATTATTCCTATTAAGCAAATATACATAAGAACAGTTTTTTTCTTCTTTTAACGCCCCTAAAAATATAAAAATTGCGGTGATTATATAAGCAACTGTTGTAATATCATTTATTATCAAATAAATGTTAACAACTATAAGTCCGATAGCTAATAGTTTTCCTAAGGTTGTCATGATTTTGGTAGCTTTTTTATAGCTTAAGCGCATAAGTAAAATATTTCTCATCACTCTTCCACCATCTAAAGGCAGGGCAGGAAGCAAGTTAAATAAAAAAAGAGCCAGATTATATTTAAATACTAAATCTCTATCCGGAAGCTTTGAATAAAAAAAAATCAGAGCAACCAATAGGCTCATTAATGGTCCCGATAAGGCAATTATTAATTCATCGAAACCCCCGTACTTTGTTATGTTTTCCATAACAGCTATGGCACCGAACGGGAAAAATTGTACCTCCAAGACTTTAATACCAAGCCTTTTCGCCACAAAAGTATGTCCGAATTCGTGTATTAGAACAGATAGGAAAATAATCAGGGTTATTTTGCAATAGCCTAAATATATGCTCAAAAATAAAAAAAGGATAAAAGATATATTTATTTTTACCCTCACAAATTAAACCCCCGGGTCTATAGCTAATTAATAAATTCTAAAGGGTTAACTGCCTTGCCTTCAACCCAAATCTCAAAATGCAAATGAG
>CAZMPR010000101.1:0-5725 GCA_964568265.1 uncultured Clostridiaceae bacterium
TTTAACGATTCTGTAAAAGCTCAAATCTTGTAGGGTTTTTCCCGATAATTTTAGTCATAGAATCGTTAAAGTTAAGAAGATTAATACCCAGTCTTATCTTTTTTACTGGTTTTTTAAGTGCAATAGCAATATCAGCTTTATCCTTGGTAAAATACTGTATGTATATTTTTTTATCAATCCCGCATATAGCTGCAATTATGCCTGAAATAGCTGTTCGGGGGGGTATGGAAAAAGTAAGAGGAGATGATGTTGTATATGGCTTTTTAAAATGTCCATATGATGACCAAAGGTCAAAAACTAAAAATTTTTTTGCCATAATAATCCCTCACTTAGTAAGTTATTTCTTCAAAACTCAAGTCGGTCTCCTCTTTAAAACAAAAATCTTCCCCTTCATACTGAAGCTTTAATGTTCTATCATAGATGTAAAATATCTTTTCAATTTTATCTTTATTATCAAATAATTCTTTTAACAACATTGTAAGATCAAGCTTATAATCTTTTGTGCTTCTAATCTTAAAATCTTCCATTTCAGATTCTATATTTATCTTTTTTTGCAAATCTCCTATAAAATAATTTAAATCCTCTTTGTATTGCACTCTAATATATAACCTAGGCATATGTCCCATCTTTGATCTGGTGATAAGATTTTTGGTACCGTTCCAAATAGCTTCTTCCATTAAATCAATGTCTTCTCCTTTTAGCATAGTTTCTTTTGCGGCATTTTCATTAATAATCCCGTGAAAAGCAATGAGAGAATAGTGTAATATATATTCCTCTCTAAATGTTTTCGCCTTGCCGTCTTGAGCTGCGAAAGCGCCGGTGCCTTTGATATGCTTTGTGTTTACCTTGTTTAAGGATCTTCCCATATTAAATTGAACAGGTCCCGTAAAAGTTATTGAATCTTTATCTAGGGGTATCACACCTCCGAAAAGCCTTATATCTATTGCTTTTTTTAAAACTTCTTCTGGACTATCGTTAAAATCCTTTGCCCTACTTTTTCCATCTTTTAAACCTTTTCCTTTTTCTGATACAACTTCTTTTACAAAAATATCCTTATCACCTTCACCATCATAGCCTTTGTAATTCAGCAAATAATCCCTTATTGTTCTTTTTAACCTTACATCGGTTACAATATTAATACCTGTTTCTTCATCTATTCTTGGCTTATTTTCATCTAAAGGGTCACCATTAGGATTCGCATCTGTCACATCATAGATGAACAATATTTCTTCTCTATTTTTGATCACTATTATCCTCCCCTTCATTTCCTTTATTTTGAGTTTTAAATTTATTGCTCAAAGACAAACCTAAGGTGAAATAAAAGCTTATTTCATTATTCGTTAAATTAATCGGTTGGAGTAGATACTCGCCTATGAGCTCTTCAAGAACAGTGTAATAATTCTTCCCGTATTCATTTAACTTGTTTATCGCCTCCACATAAATTCTTTTCAAGGTCTTTTCGTCTATATTTAAACCGTTTAGCCTACTATAAAAAGGCTTTGAGCTTTTTTCCTTATACTGTATATTCATTAGCTTATTAGCTAAATCACCGACTAAAAATGCCGCTTTCTTACAAGATGTATCAAAAATTTCATTGTTAGTATTAAAAAATTCAATATAGTCTTTTTTCTTTTCATTAATTTCTGCCATGATGTTATCAACTCCTTTCTCTTTTTTATCAAACAACTGTAAATTTTCAATAAACAACATACATATAAGCCCTAAAAGAATAGATGTACTAAAGTTCTCTTCTTTTGAAAAAATCCAACGTGTTTTTTCCATTACTCTGTTCAATACAAAATCATAACTTATTTGTCTGCTTTTAAATATATTGTTTAAGATTTCTAAAAAATGCTTGTCAAAATTACCTTCTTCCTTGTTATTAGGAAAAAAATATCTGAACTTATCAAAAGCAAATTTATTATTAGCCAAACTATCAAGTATGTTTTGTGAATACTTATTCTCAAGTTGTTCCTTTACTCTTAAAATATTTTTGATTCTACTTGGAACAACATCTTCAATAAATAATAAAATCCTAAATGCAGCATTTTCTTCTTTGTAAATCAAAATATTATAGTTCATATTATTGTCGTTATCTTGCATTAACTCAATAAATCCATCTTCGCTGTTTAATAAGTTATCTTTTACTTCCTCTGCAGTTGAAAATTTCGAACCTTTCTCAAGTTCCCGCAAAATAATATGCATATCTTCAGTAACAGACTTTTCAGGCATCATTACTTTAGGAATAACAAAATAATTGAAACTGGAAAATTTAGATCGTAAATTGTTGAATATATATTTCTTTCCAGCATCTAAAACATGTGCGCAGTCAAGGCATACGGGATAGTTTATCCATGAGTTTTCTTGATTAAATCCGCCTGTCACAAAGCTTTTTTTATCTACAGTATAAAAATTATAAGTGTTGACAAACCCCATGACTTCCTTTTCTTTATTGCAATAATAACATTTTCCATAACCCTTTGATTCTTTTTTATACTTATAATAGAATCGCTTATCATTTATTTTTTCAAGATGTTTAATATAAATGGGAAAATCACCCACATATCTTTCTTCTCCGTTTTCCAAAATAACAATAGTAATAATAACCCCTTCTTTTTGAGAAATATTTAATAACTTTAGCTTAATATTTATATGATTAAACAAAGTCTCGGAATTTTCATTAATAAAATTGTAAATATCGCTAAGCATTATATAATCTCTATCTTTTTTATCTTTTATTGCATCTTTTATTCTTCTTATAGGCTTTATAATGTTTCTAAGAGTTTTGTCCGGATTTTTTAAATTCAATATGGATGTAGGGGTGTGGTCTCCGGCATTAGCACCATCCGCTTTCTTATAAGCATATTTGTTTAATCTATCTTCGGAAAATTCCTCATAATCTATTTCTTTATATTTATAGGCTTGCCCCTCTCTGATAAATGAGATCTTCAAAACATGCCTGTAATTACCCCTTTCCCCCGGGTTTTCGATTAGTGTATAATAATTTTCGTCTTTTATATCCATTACATACTTTCCTATTTGATATACTCCTGTTAGCATTACTTTTTCACCTCCTTTTATAAGATCTTTAATTATTAATGATTATCGATGATAATATCATAATTGTATTATTTATGCAATATGTTTCCATTAACTTTTTTATAATTTTTTGATATTATAAAAATATACAAAATAATAAGTATTGAAACATTATTTATGATTATCATAATCCATTAAAACAAGGATTGTAATCAGGATATGCAAATGTTCCTATAGCAGCAATCAAAACATTTTGATTTACTTTTTGTGGCTTTTGGATAGTGCCCGCAAAGAACTTTTGCATATTCTTTAATAATGTCTTTTATGCCGGTCATCATGGCTTCTGATATATCAATTTTCACAAGTTTATTTCTGCTTCTACAGTAAACTATATAAGCCGCTTTCACCTCTACATCAAACATTTCTTCTATCATAATTGAATACATTATCATTTGTGTTTTATAAGTCTTATATATCTGATCCTTGTACTCTGCAAATTTATAATCTAAAGGAACTGCAGTACCATCTTCTAAAAAGTTTATCTCGTCAACCTTACCCTTTATTTTAAATTTCTCCGAAATCAATGAAACCTCATTAAGCTTCTTTACAGCTTTTATTTTGTTTCTTAAATATTCTTTATTTCTTTTTTCTTTTAAAGTATGAATATTGCGACCTTGCTGAACCTTAAACCGTGTTTCTTCATTTTGTGGTATGCCAAGCACCTTCATATAATAAATAAACCTTTTACAATAATTGAATTCAATAATATCCGAAGGTGTTATATAATAGCTTATATCACTAAAAAAACTTTGAGATGATTTCATCCGTAACCAACTCCCTATCAAAAGCCTGTCCTATTAATCCGCACATATTAAAATTTGTCTTATTCATAGGAAAAACATAAACAGAATCATTTTCTAAATTAATTAGTGATTCTATATGAAGTTTTATCTCGTCAAACTGGTTGTCTTCCAATGTACCTAAGAATACGCTTTTTTGAACTCGGTACAGTCCCATATTCTTACATACTTTCGCAACTCTGCTTCTTATTTTATTACTACTAATATCATATAGAACCCAAGTAATCATCCTTCCACTTCCTTTAAAATCCTATTAGCAATTTCGTGGCAATCATATTGCATAGTATTTTGTAATTCAATATTTCTACCTCTATATTTGATTTTTGTTTCAAAAGCCTTATTGATTGCCTCTATAAGCAGCTTTTTTCCGTCCTGGTTCATGTAAACCCCTCCCTCAACGGGATCAAAAAACTCATCAGCAACCTTTTTTGTGCTGAACAGCTTAAATACTATCTCGTCCATATGACCTCTATAAATTTCTACGATATCATAGACAAAAGCTAGGCGATTATAATTATCAGTGTGCATTATTCCAATATAAGGATCCAGTCCCGCAAGTATACATGCTCTTTCAACCTGACTATATAGCACACCGTAAGAATAATTCAGCATACAATTAAACTGATCTTTTGCGGGATTTCTGCTTCTTTCCGTAAATCTATGCTTCTCCGGAATAAGTTGCCCTAATGTCTGAAAATATATTCTACCAACATTTCCTTCATAACCTAATACTATATATCTTGCCTCATCAATATTGTTATATTTATCTAACGAATTTAGTTTTATTTTAAACTCTTCAATTTTACTAACTGCATCTTTTATCAAAATCCTTCTTTTTTCATCTCTTCGATTTTGCAGCAATTTTTTTAAAAAATTCGACTGGTTATCAAACTTGCGGTTAATCCATTCTTTAGTAAGCTGTAGTCCTAAGGGAAGTTCTTGTAACATTAATTGTTTTCGCCGTATTGTTGATATACTTCCCAATTTTGAATGCCAAACCCTGCCAAAGGGTTTCCCGTTGTATCGTAAAAAAACAACATCGATATTATTATCTACAGCTAAAAGCAATGCATCTGTCGTAAGTGCAGCAGCTGTTGTTATCAGTATTTGCTCCACCTTTTTCGCTGATATTTCTATTTTCTTTTCATCAGTAGTTAGTAAAAAACATTCACCTGATTTTGATATATATGATCCGGGTGTATTTATTATTATCTTAATAATGAACACCTCACTTCTTTACACCCTATACCCTTAAACATGCTCTAGCATGTTACACTATCTTTATCTTTACCGTATCTACTTCCGCGACTTATACTTTAATCATGCCATGCTCATTGACAGGCTATGGGTGTCTTGATAAATCATGTCATATATTAATATTATTTGACATATTTATAAAAAGTCCTTTAGATATATTTTTTAATAATTTATTGCATCTCAAGCTTGAATGATTTAAACAGATGTTCTTTTTATTGTTTAGATCTTATTCAGTGACACATACCACATACTTTATTGTTTATCTTCAATTCGCTTAAGTTTTTCTAATAGCTGCTTAAAACTGAAATTGAGGTTCACTCTAATGCCCACCTTCCTGTCCCTACACTATTAACACTTTGCCTTCAATATAACACATGCTTACGTCAGATCATGGGTACTTTAACAAATGTTGCCTCATATAAATTTTCTATAATTTAAATTGACTATCATAACATTTTTTCTACTAAAAAAATGAGCTAAAATAACAGTTTAATTTTTGGATCTATTTATATTCTACCCCCCATACCCCTCCAACATCCCTTTAGCGTGTCCTATGATAGACTCCTTCA
>CAZMPR010000102.1:0-5724 GCA_964568265.1 uncultured Clostridiaceae bacterium
TAAATCATTTTTTATCAATAGATGGTAAAATTTGATGGTGCACCTAGAGGGAGTCGAACCCCCGGCACACGGTTTAGGAAACCGTTGCTCTATCCTACTGAGCTATAGGTGCATTTATCGTACCCTGTTATTATAATAAATATTTCGGCATTTTTCAATGCCAAGACAAAAGTTTATTTTACTTTGAGCCTTTCTTCATACAAATCGTAGGCATTATCACTGAATTGAACAAATATTACCTTTTCTAACGCATTATCCTTTTCTAAAAATTCTTTTACCGTATTTATCGCAATGTCTGCGGCTCTTTCAAGGGGAAAGGAATAAACACCGGTACTTATTCCCGGAAAAGCTATGGTTTTAAGGTTGTTTTCTTTAGCCACTTTAAGTGAATTTTTATAAGCGTTACTTAGCAGTTCATCTTCATTATTATTGCCTCCACGCCATACGGGTCCTACAGTATGTATCACATATTTTGCAGGCAAATTATAGCCCTTAGTTATTTTTGCTTCACCCGTCTTGCATCCTCCCAGGCCTCTGCATTCCTCAAGAAGCTTCGGCCCCGCTGCTCTATGTATGGCACCATCCACACCTCCGCCGCCCAATAAGCTATTATTAGCGGCATTAACGATTGCATCTACATGAAGTTTTGTTATATCTCCCTTTATTATCTCTATTCTGTTTCTCATTCAACTCATCTCCTCTATATATTCATTTCATTCTTTATGCAAAGTTTAATATAATTGTTTTTATAAAAATAACCTCAAATTATTAGGCACAATATTAAACAAATCCAAGGGCTTTTAAACTTTTCCCAGCCCTTGAATAATAATACGATGCTACATATTAGCCAATTCTCTGATACCTTCCAATGCTCTGTCTATTTCTTCTTTTGTGTTATAAGGAGCAAGTCCTATACGAATCAAGCCGCCTTTTTCTCTTAATCCTAAGACAAACACAGTTTTGGACGCAAAGAAGTCACCGTCCCACACAAATATGCCTTTCTCCCCCAAATACTCTGCCACTTCTCTCGGTGTTTTATTTGACATGGTAAAGGAAATTGTGGAAGTCCTGGGATGTCCTTTAGGCGGTCCGTAAACCTTTACTCCCGGGATTTTCCCCAACTCTTCGATTAGATACTCCGTAATCGGCTGTTCATAGGCTTCAATTGCCAACATACCCGCTATTACTTTGCGCCTTCTTCCTTCAAGCCCTTTCAGTTCATCTTCAAAGTATTGTTCGTAATCTTCTCCCAAGGATGCGATAAACTCTACAGCCTCTGCCGCACCATATATGCCTTCATGATTCAGCGTTCCAGTTTCAAACTTCAGCGGTGCCCAATCTTCCTGCTCTTTTACTTTTATAGTTTTCAATGATTCCATCACATCTTTTTTACCGTAAAGAATACCCACGTGAGGTCCGAAAAATTTATAAGCAGAGCAAAACAAAAAGTCACAACCTATGTCTTTCACATCTATAGGGCCATGAAGAGCATAGTTAACAGCATCAACCACGGTTATTGCCCCCACTTCTTGTGCCATTTGTGTCATCTTTTTTACATCGCTTATGGTTCCCACTCCGTTGGAACCGTAATTGAATGCAGCTACTTTTGTATTAGAATTCAAGCAATTTTTATAATCTTCCATATCTATAATGCAATTTTCCAAATCCAATTTAACATTTTTGATTACGATGCCTCTTTCCTCAAGTATCTCCCAGGGCCCTCTGTTTCCTTCGTGATCCATATCGGTAATCACTATTTCATCGCCGGGTTTTAAATCCCTGGCAATGGCATGAGCCAAATTGAAGTTTAGCGTCGTTGCATTGGCGCCAAAAGATATCTCCTCCCAAGAACAACCGAATAAATCCGCATAAGCTTTTCTTCCCTCAACAATTATAGCGTCTGTCTCCACGCTGGTAGCAAAGGCACCGTGTATATTGCAATTATGCCATATAAGGTATTCAACAACCTTATCAACTACGCGTTGGGGAACCTGTGTTCCGCCGGGGCAGTCAAGGTAAGCTGCCGGATAGCCGTTAATTTTTCTTTCTAATGCAGGAAATTGTTTTCTGACTGATTCAACATCAAATTTCATGATTGATCCTCCTCGTTATTCTTGTTTTATAATTCGAAAACTTCTCCCGGGTCTAAAACAATGGGAATAGTATTCGTTTCATCCCTCACGCTTTTAGCAAATATCTCCGGATCCTGCTTGATTGGGAGAAAAGTATTGTAATGCATGGGAATTACATGTCTCGGCTCTATCATCTTCACTGCTTTTAATGCATCCTCCGGGCCCATTGTATAAAAATCACCTATAGGAAGCATTGCCAAATCTATATTTTCGTCTCTTAATAGATTCATATCTAACATAAGACCTGTATCCCCGGCATGGTATATCTTTTTTCCTCCTATATTAATTATAAAACCGCAGGCAAAACCTCCCGGCAGGCCGCTTCCATGAAATGCCTGGAAATATTTTATACTGCCGAATTCGGTTTTAACTTTGCCGCCTATATGGCCGGAAACGGCTTCAACATCCTCTTCTCTAAGTTTTCCTCCCAATTCATTAGTTGTATAAATTTTCGCTTTTGTTCTTTTTGCCATTTCCACGGCATCCCCTAAATGATCACTGTGTGCATGGCTTACCAATATATGTGTTGGATTCAAATCTCCTGCTTTTACTTTGGCCAAAGGGTTATCATTAATATAAGGATCAATTATTATAGTATAGTCTCCATCTTCAATCATAAAACAAGCATGACCTATAAAGCTGATTTTCATTCAAACATCTCCTTTCCTTAATAATATACATTATTATCCTTTATTTATTCGTAAATTAAATTGCTTGGCTGTTGCCTTTTACATCTTTTGTTACTATTTGTTTAAAATTCATTTATTTAAGCCTGCATATCAAAGTAAGCAAATCGCTGAATACGCCGTAAGCAGTCTGTTCTATTTCCGGGTTTCTTTCTACCATACAAATCTCACCCATCAAATCCGTTGTTATGGACAGTATTGAAGTGGTTGAATCCACATTGCTGAATATATCCTCATTCCTTACAAAGCCCGGATAAACTCTACCTTTTATATCATCACCGTCATGGAAACCTTCGCAAAGAAGCTTCAGCTTCCCGCCCTTATTCTTCGCATCTGTCAAATCCTTAGCGGTAATATGTGAAATACCGGTTCTCTCGATATCCAGAGGCGTTACATTACCGCCCATTAGAACATTGATGAGGGCTGCAGTCTTTCCCACTGCATCCCAGCCGTCTATATCCAAGGAGGGGTCCGACTCTGCAAAACCTCTTCTTTGCGCCTCTTTTAATGCCGAGTCAAAATCAGAACCTGCCTCCATTTCTTCCATTATAAAATTCGTTGTGGAGTTTACTATTCCTTTAAAAGACAAGACTTTACAGCCAGGCAAATTATCCCGAACCATGTTAAATACAGGAGCTCCGTCTAAAACAACGGTTTCGTGAAGAAAAGATAATCCCTTTGAATCAGCCAAACCCTTAAGCCTTTTGTATGCCCAGGCAATAGGCCCTTTATTGGCAGTTATTATATGCATATCGTTTTCTATTGCAGTTTCAATATGAGACATGGCAGGCTGGCCGTCTTTTATTGATAGAGTGCTAAGCTCTACCAGCACATCGGCCTTGGAATTTTTGATGGCCTCAATTGAGTTGAGCTGTGTTAATTGAGGATTATCCACAGAAAACTTACCTAAAGTCTCGGCCTCTTTTAAAGCCCGCACGATATCCACTCCATCCGGGGCATATAAAGCACCTTTTGACCGTGCCGTAATGGTATTTATAATTACTTCGCGGCCAAATGTATCTTTGATTTTGTAACTTTGTTCTAAAAGCATTTTGCAAAACGCTCTTCCCGCATTTCCGAATCCTATCATACATATAGAAAGTTTTTTGCTCATATAGATTACACCACCTGCTTAATAATAGTATTATTATATCATCGCAGGTCATTTAAAAAAACAAAATACATATTTAAAGATTTGTTTTGAAAATAAGGTTAGTACGGTATTACCTCATTATTGAAATCATCTACATCACAATACCTGGATATTATTTCTAAGTGACTTTTTGACATAGGAGGGCAAACACGCATTATATTGTTTATAACACTATGTATACTGCTGTCATCTACTTTTTTCCCTATAACATCATCACCGTAATACATTTCTTCACTGCTTAAAGATTCGTATATTATATCTACCATAGGAGCTTTCATTACCGTATCGTCTTTTGCACATTTGTCTGAAAAGTATAAATTCCCATTATCGATTATAAATTGTCCATATACGTATTCTTTCTTAGTTTTACTCTTTCCTTTAATGCAATCATAATTAGTATGCTCTACGTGTTTCAAATCAAGAATATGTCTTTCTTTGTCCCTGGTCAAAACACACCTCGGCCATAAGCCCATTATAGTTTTCTTCATATGCTTGGTTAAGTCTTTATCAAATTCTGATATAAACTGCTTTATTGATAAAGTCTTTTTCATATTATAATTCTTCTTCACAAAATAAACTTTCCTTTCTTTTTAAATTATTTTTATGTAAGAAAAACCACCTTCTAAAAAGGTGGCCTCTCTCAATGCTCTAACTTAAATTTTAGTCACATTAACGGCTTGGGGTCCTTTAGCACCCTGCTCTACCTCAAGCTGTACCTGTTCACCTTCTTCAAGACTTTTGCGCCCTTCCACTCCTGTTATCGCACTATAGTGGACAAAGACATCCTTTTCTCCTTCGATTTCGATAAAACCAAAACCTTTTTCTGAGTTAAACCATTTAACTGTTCCTGTTTTCATTGACTGTCCTCCTAAAACAAAACACCGCATAACCAAAACTTTTCATTTTTTGCATCTACATTACCTATGCATTATTGCTGAATTAAATTTTCATTATTTAAAAGTGTTTTTAAATATATTATTATTATACCACAAACACAAAAATTTAGCAGGATTTATTTATTTTCATCCCCAATTCTTACCTTTTACATCGTTCAGCCTTATTTTTAGTTTCATTTAATATCTGTTGCCACACATCTAAATAAATCTTTTTGGCATCCGTGTCATCGAAGTCTGGTATATTGCCCAGCCTCCACAATGAAATTCCTTTTAATCCGAACATTTTTATAAGTTTAAGTTTGGCATTAATGCTTCGCGAATCTTCATACCATATTATATTATCTGTACCGTCTACATCATTATGAAAAACAGCATAGGAGTTTTCGTACAGATCCGAATATTTAATAGTGACATCGTCTGCTAATATCCTTTTTCTTATGGAATCGTAATCCGGAGAATAAGGATACCTATTTATCACCTTTCTGTCCTTTACTTTCCACTGTACCGAATCAAAGGAAAGCTGTATTAATATTTTATCCGATTGTTGAACCCCGGTATCTTTATCGGTTATATTCTTTAATGCCCAATATATTTGATCAATGGGAGTGAGGGGAGTCAAAGTGTAGCCCATTTCCATTTCCGCATCCGTCAGCTGTTTTGCATAATAGTCATGCGCCATCAGTATAACCTTGTCCGCTGTTTCGCCGACAGTTTTAAAATCATAACCGTCAAAATACGCATGCCCCGGCTGCATTACAGGGTGCAAAGCCACATATAGCTTCTTATTACTTTTATCCAACTTCTCTTTTAATTCGATTAAAAACTTATTGAATAAATTCTTGGAATTATCCCCCCGT
>CAZMPR010000103.1:0-5683 GCA_964568265.1 uncultured Clostridiaceae bacterium
TTATCTCCACGGCTTTTATTTATTACAGAAAGTAACTTTAATAATAGAGATCTATCATTTATAATAGATATATAGCCTAAAAAGTGGAGGAATAATGATGGTTGGAAAAAAAGTCGGAGTATTTACTTTGGCCTTTGGACTCATTACGATTGGCATACTTTTATTTGCAGGGAATTTTATTAATTTACCTATCCGGAACCTTTATAAATATTGGCCTATTCTATTAATCAGTTTGGGTTTGGAAATACTGGTATATATACTGGGATGAAAAAGAATCAATAACCATAGACGGCTTTGCCATAGCTTTTATCATAATAATCGCAGTATTTTCAAGCTTGTATGGCGGGATTAAGAGCTTTACTATAAAAGGCATAGGCGACATACCCCACATTAAGGAGCAAAGATTCCCTTTTGAGTTGGATGAAAACGTGATGAGAAGCGGAATTTCAAAACAATTCAATATCATAGAACTAAAAATAACAAATAACTTTGGGGATATAGAGATAAAACAGGCTAATTCAAAAGATATAAGCTTTGAAGCGAAGGTTCATGTTCGTTATAGCGATGAAGCGGAGGCAAAGAAGTATATAAAAGGGGCAATACAGGTTACTGAAGGAGAAGTCACTAAGATATCTATTTTGGATGTGCCTTTTCATGTTGAGCAAAAGTATAGCGATGCCATGGTTGATTTTATTATATATATACCGGAAGACGTCAATGTAGATGTAAGAAACAGTTTCGGGAATCTGCGAGTAGAAGGTGCCGGAGAAGTAAAAGTAACAAACAGCAACGGTGATATTGTTATAAAGAACTGCACCAAGGCTTCAGAGATAAAGGCATCTTTTGGGGACATTCATATTGTGGGTTTGTCCGGTGATGCAAATATTATTAATAATAACGGCAATATAAAAGTCAAAAATGCGGAAGGCAGTGTAAAAGCAAATACTTCCTTCGGCAATGTGGTAATTGATGACATAAAGGGAGATGCAAAGGCAGTAAGCAGCAATGGAAATATAGAGGTATACAGAACCGTTGGAAACATTGAGGGCAGCACCTCCTTCGGCAATGTAAGAGTGGATAAGGAAAGCCTTGAAAACGCCAAAATCAGGGTAAATACTAATTTTGGAAGAATTACGGGATTTGAAGAGTTCGAGAATATTGAGGGTATGGAGATAAATAATAATATAGAAGCGGTATTGGGAGACGGAAGGCGCGAAGTATCGCTTAAAACAAACAATGGGGATATAGAAGTGAGGTAAAATCAATTTGTTCTATTAAAAAAGCTATGTGCTTTTGCTGAAAGCCGCGTGAATAGCCTTTGCTTCGGACATTTCATAATCGACTGGGAGCAAAAAGTATAGTCCCTTGCGTTAATAAAGCATTGGAGATAACAAAAAACGGACAAAAAGGCTTATTGATATATAGATAGTAAATAAATTGATATAAAAGAGGTCAATGTAAAAAGAAATATATTCTCAAACAAGAAAAAAGTTTTGGTATTTGCAAAAGGTTTTAATGCTTTTTTAAGAAGAGGCTTCTTAAAGGTACTATGTACAGCAGGTTTTTTTTCTAAGGTTGTAAACCAATCAAGGGTTTTTCCGAGACCCTCTTCTAATGTGTATGAGGGTTCCCAATTCATAGTTTGCTTTAGTTTAGAATTATCAAGGCATGAATTGTTTATATCACCTTTTCTTTTTTCTTTATAGACTATTTCTTTTATTGGTTGCAAAGACATAAGGGTGCTTAACAATTCATTTATACTTCTTTCGGAATTTGTAGATAAATTATAAGTCCCTCTGATATCATTTATAACGGATTTATATATAGCGTTGGAAACGTCCTTAACATAGATGAAATCCCTTGTTTGGCTCCCATCTCCAAATACTGATAATTCTTTTCTGTGGACTGTTTTCTCAATAAAAATTGAAATTACTCCACCCTCTCCCAACATACCTTGCCTTGGGCCATATACATTGGAAAATCTAAAACATAACACATTTAAACCATATATCTCGTCCCATTTTCCGCAGTAGAATTCACCTGATGCCTTGCTCATTCCGTAAGGAGAAAGCGGTTCCAAGTGATATTCTTCTTTTAAAGGTATATTCTTATTGTCTCCGTAAACTGCAGCAGAAGAAGCAAAAACAAACTTTTTTACACCATATTGGGAAGACAATTGAAGCATGTTAGTTAAGCCTAATATATTAGTCTTTGTATCCTTATAGGGGTCCTCAAAAGAGGTTGCCACATCAATTTGGGCAGCAAGATGTATAACTATATCAAATTTATTGCTTTTAAATACTTTTTTGCATTTTTGGTCTTCTATACTCAGATTAAAAAAAGTGTGTTTAAATCTGATATTTTTGGGATTACCCGAAGTTAAGTTATCAATAATAAAAATACGGTGGCCTTCTTTGCAAAACTCCTCTGCAACATGGGAGCCGATAAAGCCATAACCACCGGTTATAAGAATATTCATATGCTACCTCTTCTATCCTTTAATAATAAAGTCCAAGCCGATTAAAGACTTACTTTTTTAAAATATGTGTTTTAAAGTATTTTTAGAACCTTTAATTTTAATAATGTTATACACTGTTATAGATCAATCCTCTTATGATATTAATGATGTGTTTTCAGCTAAACAATGATACTAGTGCGATAAAATTTTATGACTGAAAGCCTTTACAAGAAATACCCACTATGAGGCATAATAAACAAGATATGTTTAAAATATGCAATTTAATAAAGAATGTATAAAAGGATTTGAGAGCTGATGTTATGTTGCATTGATTGGTTGACGGTTAAGGTATCAAATTTGACTGATTTATCAACATTAACATTTGTATCCTCACAATTATTTTTAAGATGGTTTATTGCACCTATACATCAGGTGAGCGTTTTCCCTTCTATAAAGTCGATAATCCAAAAATTTTGATGTTTGATTTTCACAAATCATTGTGATAAGATTACTATGTTTAAAAGAAAAATATTGCGCCCGTAGCTCAGCTGGATAGAGTACTTGACTACGAATCAAGGGGCCGTGAGTTCGAATCTCGCCGGGCGCACCATTTTAATAAAACCCTTGTTATTTTCGGGGGTATTATTTTTTTGTATATATATTAAATAAGAGATTCGAACTCATTTTTACTCTTCTTTACGGTAATAATACTGTAACGGAGGTGTTTTAAATGGCAGTTGCACAAAAAACGGTAATCTCTTTCGGGCTTGTCGCAATTACGGTATCGTTATATACAGACACACAGGATAACGATATTCGCTTTAATCAATTGCATAGCAAAGATCACAGAAGAATCAGATACAAAAAGTTTTGCGGCCATTGCGGTGAAGAAATAAGTTCCAAAGATATAATCAAAGGATATGAATATGAAAAGTATCAATTGTGGTAGTCACTGATGAGGAATTTGAAAAGATAAAAACAGAGAAAGAAAGGTCCATTCAAATACTGCATTTCGCACAACTAAATCAAATATCACCGGTTTATTACAATAAAGCTTATCAGGTAATACCGGAAATTGGCGGGGAAAAGGCCTTTGAACTGTTGCGAAAAGCTCTTATGGATGAACAAAAAATAGCCATAGGAAAAACAGTATTTGGCACCAAGGAGACGCTCATGTCTATAATTCCAAGAGATGATTGTATTTTAATAGTGACCATGTTTTATGAGGAAGATATAAAGGAAATTCCTAAATCATATAAAAAACCGGAAATAGAGGAAGCGGAACTAACAATGGCAAAAACACTGATAAATTATGATGAAAACTTCTACAGGCTACGTGAGACATCCCATTTTTAAAGGAATCAGGCTGGATAAGGAATCCCATGAATGTAAAACAAATCAATAACTTTTACACTCTTTACAACTTCCAAAACTTTCATAACGCTTCCCATCACAGATTCTTATTAAATTATGTTAAAATATATAGTAAGGGTTTATACTTATCTTTTTATAAAATTATAGCTACATGCAATAAACGATAAATATATTATCAGAAAAGGCGGTGATAATTATGAGAAGGTTACTAAAAATAATGTACATATTGGTTACCATAGCTTTAGCAATTCTATTCGTCGGGTGTACCGTCACAAATGGCGGGAAAAGCGGCTCGACAAATGAATTACCTGATGTTGTGGGCATTGTAAGGGAAGGCATAGATGTGCCGGAGGAAGTACTGTCGGTGGCTAAAGAGGAAACTAAAAGGATGTTTGAAATGTACAGAGGGGAATTCCCTGACTACGACTATATTAACTGGCGGGTGGAAAATCTGGTTTATGCTTACACTTACATGGATATAGAAGGAATGATACTTGATATTTATCAAATGAACTATGAATTACTGGCCGAATCGCCGGAGAAGATTATATTTGTAGGCGGTATGCATATAACCGAGGATAATTGGGTTATGCCTGATTATGTCAATTCACGATATCTTGTATTTCATAAAGAGGATGATAAACTGAACTTTTTATGCATGATGTTTGAAAATGATTGCACACCCGGGGATGATATTTTTACCGAAGATTTGCTGCGGGTTCTCGATGAGTTAAAAAACTAAGCATAAAATAAAGAGGGGTCGATTATAATGGACGGAATTAAAAAGAATAAATATGTAATATTAATGATTATATCAATATTTGCGGCAGTGCTTTCTTTTGGCACTTTATCCGGAGAAGTAAATGAAGACTTACTTTTTACTGATGTTCCTAAAGGACATTGGGCTGAAGAATCCATATACAGATTGCGTTCCCTCGGTATTACGGATGGTATTGGGAATAACGAATTCGGTTTGGGGTTAACTATAAAAAGGAGCGAATTTGCCGCTTTTTTGGTAAAGCTTATGAATTGGGATTTATCATATCCCGATGAAGGCAGCTTTGCAGATAATTTGGACAAGGATAGATGGTATTTCCCTTATATAGAGTCAGCCTTGGATCATGGCGCCATCATTAAAGACACCCAACTATTCAGATGCGACGAGCCTGTAACAAGGGAAGAAATGGCTGTTATGATAGTCCGGGCTTTAGGCTATGAAGGACTTTCCAAAAGATTATCGGGCAGCTGCAACTCTTTTTCCGATGTAAGCAGGAACGAAGGCTATATAACATTAGCAAAAGACTTTGGCATAATAAGCGGTGTTGGCAACGGTTTGTTTAAACCCTTGGATAATGCAAAAAGGGAAGAAGCCGCGGCAATGATTGTTAGGATGTATGAAAGATTGAATTCCAAGATAGAGGATATACATGGATTTTATGCAATAAAATCGTCAAATCAATCCGATATGATTAAATCCTTAAATTCGGTGGGCTTTGGATGGAGTCGCCTGGAATATAATCAAGATAAAGTAATATTGAACACAACGAGAACGAATAATAATGAATTTGCAATACCTGCAGGCTTTTTTGAACCAATGAATATTGCGAAGAAGAATAACACAAATACTATGATGATGGTATTTACAAAAGATGAAAAGGTACCAGGAGGAGTACTTTTAGCGGAACATATTATAACCGAGCCTGAAGTGAGGAAAGAAGTAATTAATGACATTGTCGAACAAGTGAATCTCATACAAAAAGACGGCTTTACTGCTGAATTTGACGGGGTGGTAATTGATTTTGAGAATTTACGAGGAGACAATTCCAAGAATTCATTCAATAAGTTTTTAAT
>CAZMPR010000104.1:0-4123 GCA_964568265.1 uncultured Clostridiaceae bacterium
ACTGTTGTTTCAACTGCCATGCTATCACCTCCTTCCGATATATAAGTAACCGTCACACAGGAAACTTTCCGCATTCCACTTTCGGCTTTCCGCTTTACATCTGTTTCTTTAGGTGGCGCAATATCTTTTCCTTCCTCCTAAAAAGGCTAGTCCTGCTTATTGCAAGCTCCTTTGCCAAATCATTCAATGTTCTGCATCTTATAAAAAGTTCTTCTATTATATATTTATCTTCACCGGGAAGGCTCTTTAAAGCTTTATTAGCATTTTCTCGTGCAAGGCTATCCAACACTGTTTTTTCCACCCCGGGCTTTTCATCCATAATCAAATCCCCCAGCTCTGAACCCTCAAAAACCGGTGTGTTCAATGAAACCGTCTTTTTATCATATCTGCCGTAATTCAAATAAAAAAACTTCAAATGAAGCTTCAAGTAGTAGAATATACTCACCCCTCTGCTCTCATCAAACTTCTCCAACAATTCCAAAACCCTCATTGCCCCTTCTTGATATAAGTCTTCAAATTCATCCTTATCTTTGGCATATTTATTTATAGATGCAACTATAAGAGGGTGCGCCTCTTTTAAAATCCTCTCCTTTTCCAATTAGTACCTTTCCGACCGGTCTGTTTTTTATTTCCGCGGATAGGTACATTTTGCACAACCATGACAAAAAAATAAAAAGCCGACCCATCACAGGTCGACTGCTCATTTAACAAATTTCTTATTTAACTTTTTCTATATGACTTGTCTATTTAACTCGTTTGATACCAATTCATCTTAAATATTTTTACATCCTTACGGCAAATACTTCTTTAAATGCTCCGCCTTATCTGTCTTTTCCCAGCTGATATCCAAATCCGCTCTTCCTACTTGCCCGTATGCTGCCAATTGTTTATATATAGGCCTTCGCAAAGCCAGATTCTTAATGATTGCGGCCGGTCGCAAATCAAACTCTTTTTTTACTATTTCGGATATTTTTTCATCGGTTATTATGCCGGTACCAAAGGTGTCAACCATTATGGATACAGGTTTTGCAATACCTATGGCATAGGCTATTTGAATCTCACATTTTTTTGCAAGTCCTGATGCAACTATATTTTTAGCCACATATCTTGCCGCATAGGATGCGGAACGATCGACTTTTGTCGGATCCTTCCCTGAAAAAGCTCCTCCTCCATGCCTTGCATATCCCCCGTAAGTATCCACAATAATTTTTCTTCCCGTCAATCCCGAATCCCCATGGGGACCGCCGATGACAAATCTTCCGGTTGGATTTACATAAAACTTGGTATCCTTATCAAGCATATTTTCAGGTATCACGGGTTTTATCACTTTTGCTATAATATCCCTTTCTATTGTTTCGTGATTCACATCCGGGCTATGCTGTGTGGATATTACCACATTATCCACTCTCACCGGGACATCATCGATGTATTCTATTGTAACTTGACTTTTACCGTCAGGCCTCAAATAGTCAAGGGAACCATTCTTTCTGACTTCGGTAAGCTTTTTAGCCAGCTTATGCGCCAAAGAAATAGGCATAGGCATAAGCTCCGGCGTCTCATCACAAGCATATCCGAACATCATACCCTGATCTCCCGCACCTATGACAGCTATATCATTTTCCTCCATTTCCCCTCTTTTGGCTTCCAAGGCTTTATCAACTCCCAAGGCAATATCTGTTGATTGTTCATTTATAGAAGTCAGCACTCCGCATGTATCAGCATCAAAGCCATATTTTGCCCTGGTATATCCAATCCCTTCCACTGTGTCTCTTACTATCTTTTGGATATCAATATAGCAATCTGTTGTTATTTCACCCATCACCAAAACCAATCCTGTAGTCGCTGCTACCTCACAAGCTACTCTCCCCAACGGGTCCTGCAGCATTATGGCATCCAATACCGCATCGGAAATTTGATCACAAAGTTTATCCGGATGTCCCTCCGTCACGGATTCGGAAGTAAAAAATCTTCTTGCCATTTCGCGCCCTCCTCTTTTTGTTTTATCTATCTTTTTTAAAAATTCTTTTCTTTTTCAATAACGGGCGGACAGGGTCGTCCGCCCCTACAAATTCAAACCTTTCCATCTATCCCATATCCCGCATCCCACGTCCCATTTGGTCAAGATCCTTCGCACTGCTCAGGATGACAGTATTGGTGTACGTATTGTGTGTCCCCGGGCGGACAGGGTCGTCCGCCCCTACAAATTCAAACCTTTCCAAATATCTCACATCCCACATCTCATATCCCAAAATTAAAGCTCCTTCGATGAAGGAGCTTCTTTTAAAATAAAATAAGTCCTCATCTTTCAGGATAATCCTGCAGGAATTGGCACCGCGCATATGCCGGTTGCCGGGTTTCATAGGGCCCTTCCCTCCACCTCTCTTGATAAGGGTAATTTCTATTCAATTATTAAATATATTCTACCATATTTTCGTAAAACAATCAAAGTTGTTTTAGCCGGGATAAAAATAGGGTTCGAATCCACTTACATATTAAAATTAGGAAAAAACATATTATATTTACTTTTTTAATTTAAGTTTTATGGTGGGGAAAGGTGGATTCCCGCCAATAGCCTTAGGCTATTTATCAGACGGGGCGGGGTAATGCTCCTATCCGTCGCATTTCCTTTATCCGCCCGTTCGAATCCACTTACATATTAAAATTAGGAAAAAACATATTATATTTACTTTTTTAATTTAAGTTTTATGGTGGGGAAAGGTGGATTCGAACCACCGAAGTCTGAGACAACAGATTTACAGTCTGCCCCCTTTGGCCGCTTGGGTATTTCCCCTTAGTTTTTAATGGTCGGGGTGACAGGACTTGAACCTGCGGCCCCATGGTCCCAAACCACGTACGCTACCATCTGCGCTACACCCCGTCCTAACAGACATATTCTATTATATATAATTACTTTTGACATTTCAATAGAAAACACAAAAATACTTTAGTTCTATTATTCCCCTCAGCCATATATATATTTTATAACGAAACAAAAAGATACCTCCAATTCAACAAGCGTCGGTGCAGTTTTCCTTTCCTTATTGGCTGAAAACATGTCATCCGCTCGTTAAAACACAGGAGCAGGTTTTTGTATGTATGCAAAACTCTTATCGATTCTTGTTATTAATATATGTGAAAGTAGGTGGATTTTTGCAGGAAGCAAGAGCTTTTTATTTTCAAAAAGATTGTCATCTGATTATTTCAGACTATTTACGAAGTAATGCAGAAAATCCATATTTAATATTCTGTATTGGTACGGACAGATATATAGGCGATTGTTTGGGGCCTCTCATAGGAACTTTACTTACAAAACTAAATATTGTGGTTCCCGTTTACGGTACTCTGGACGAACCCATTCACGCCGTCAATCTCTCAAAGAACATCATTGATGCTAAGATAAAATACCCTTATCATAAAGTAATTGCAATTGACGCCTGCTTGGGCACAAAAGATAATATCGGCAGCATTCAGATAAAAAAAACACCCATTCATCCGGGAAAAGGTGTGGGAAAAAAGCTGCCTCCCGTAGGAGATATATCCATCGTCGGTATAGTCGACTCCGCGGAAAGCAGAGAGTTTTTATATATTCATAATATAAGGCTGAGTTTGATTATGAAAATGGCAGAAGCTGTTGTCAGGGGTATTTACAGAGCCTTTGCTTGATGTGTTATATTATGGCAAACATCAATTCCCCCGATGCCGCCAGCTTATCATCAACAAATGCCGATGCCTTGGCCTTTCCTATGCCTCTTTTCATGGCTGTCAATTCCACTTCCATGCGGAGAGTGTCTCCGGGCAATACTTGTTTTTTAAATCTCATTTTGTCAATACCGGTGAATACGGCCAATTTACCTTTGCTCTCTTCCGTGCCCAAAACCGCCACAGCCCCTACTTGCGCCATAGCCTCCACTATCAATACTCCCGGCATTATGGGATTGCCGGGAAAGTGTCCGGGGAAAAAAGGTTCGTTTATGGTTACGTTCTTTATACCGACAGCTCTTTTACCCGGCTCTATTTCAATTATCTTATCAACTAATAAAAATGGATATCTGTGAGGTATGATATTTTGTATTTCTTTGTTATCAAGCATAATTTTTTCTTCCAATTCTAATTATAATATATC
>CAZMPR010000104.1:4133-5189 GCA_964568265.1 uncultured Clostridiaceae bacterium
AAAACAAGACTGCGTATTGTATCTTAACAATCAATAAAGGTCTCCGCTGATTATTCTTCTTTCGGAATTAACATCGGAGTTTTTTAATAATTCCATGGATTCAAGAGCCTTACCGGTGCCTATGGCAACACTTGATATGGGATTTTCCGTTAAGTACACGGGTATGCCCGTTCTTGCAGCCATTAATTGTTCCAATCCGTAAAGCAAGGAACCTCCCCCGGTCATAACTATACCTCTGTCGCTTATGTCCGCTGCCAGCTCCGGCGGTGTCCTTTCCAATACCGAATGAACAGCATCGGCAATGGCGGATAGAGGTTCTGCTAAGGCTTCCATCATTTCATCGGAAGTCACTTCCAAAGTTTTGGGAAGTCCGGAGATCAAGTTTCTGCCTCTAACTTCCAATTTCGCCTGTACATCTCTTTCGTAAGCCGTTCCTATTTTTACTTTCAAATCCTCCGCCGTTCTTTCCCCTACCATAACATTGTGCTTCTTACGCATATATCTGACTATTGCCTCATCCATTTTGTCTCCCGCTGTCTTTATAGAAGAAGAAACAACAATCCCTCCCAAAGAAATAACGGCAATATCGGATGTACCTCCGCCGATATCTATAATCATATTACCGCTGGCTTTTGATATGTCAAGCCCGGCACCTATAGCAGCCGCTATCGGTTCTTCTATAAGTCTGGTTATCCTTGCTCCGGCTTGATTAGCGGCATCAATAACAGCTCTTTTTTCCACTTCTGTAACTCCGCTGGGCACACATATAACCATCCTTGGTTTAAATATGCGTCTTCTGCCCACCGCTTTATCTATGAAATACCTGAGCATCTTTTCTGTTATATAATAATCCGATATAACACCGTCTCTTAGCGGCCTCATCGCAACAATATTACCGGGAGTCCTGCCAAGCATCAGCCGTGCCTCTTCGCCGACGGCCAATATTTTATTGGTATTCCTGTCAATTGCCACAACTGAAGGTTCGTTCAAGACTATACCTTTACCTCTAATAAAGACCAAAACGGACGCGGTGCCAAGGTCAATTCCTAAATCTTG
>CAZMPR010000104.1:5199-5664 GCA_964568265.1 uncultured Clostridiaceae bacterium
TTAAAAACTCAAGACCTACACATCTCCGATAACTAAGATCCTTCGCTATGCTCAGGAAGACATACTTTAAGCTTCTTTAGCTAAGACCAAGGACGTCATATTCGTGATTTTGCTTGCATTTTCGAGTTTCACTTACAACTAATCCAAGTTTATCATATTATTATTCTATATTAAACAAAAAAATCCTTTTTAATTGAAATAAGGAAGTTAGATCGCATAAGAAAATTTAAGCTCCGGTTTTATACTACCGGAGCTTAAATAATTAGATGGGGGTTATACATTAAATGTTGATTAAACACTAAATGCTTTTAAACATTAAATGTTGATAAACACTGAACGCTATCAAACGTTTAGAGATTGATATTTCATTTTAGTTGCTTTACCGCCTCTAATATGTCTTTCAGCTTTGTTCTTATCCATTATTTCTTTAACCTGGAGTGCTACCGCCGGATTAATCTTAGGCAG
>CAZMPR010000105.1:0-5536 GCA_964568265.1 uncultured Clostridiaceae bacterium
TATATTATTAAAACACAATCATTTACGGATTGTGTTTTTTGCTTTTTGCATATTATTCTTTATTGAGGGGATTATACCATATTATAGCTGTGATTATCATTATTGGAGGAATTGTTATTGGATGCAAAAGTAGCTGTAGGAAAAAGTATTGTAAGGGTGGATGCTTATGATAAGGCGTATGGAAGAGCTAAGTTTAACAGCGATTTTATAGTTCCCGATGTATTGCACTGCAAAATGGTTATCAGCCAGTATGCCCATGCAAATATTAAAAGTATTGACATAAAAGAAGCATCAAAAGCCCCGGGAGTCCAAGGGATTATAAAAGGTGATGATGCCCATGGCGTTTTAACAGGAACCTTTGTAGAGGATCGGCCGCCGCTAGCCGTAGGTAAAGTAAGGTATTTTGGTGAACCCGTTGCAGTAGTAATTGCTAATACTGAGCTGGAAGCACAAAGAGCGGCGGAACTCATCAAAATAGAATATGAGCCGCTTCCCGTTTTAAACTCTCCCGGTGAGTCTTTAAAACCCGATGCATTTTTAGTTCATCCTGATTTAGGGAATTACAGGCGGATGAAAGAATGTTTTCCAACACCCGGCACTAATATTTCAAATCATGTGAAAATCCGTAAAGGCGATATGGCTAAAGGATGGGCTGAGAGTGAAGTAATTGTTGAGGAGACACTTATTTTGCCGCAGGCGGATCACATTGCCCTTGAAACCCGTTCCGCAAGGGCGGAGATACTGCCTGACGGCAATCTGATTATACATTCCACATCTCAGGGCCCTTATATTATAAGGAAAAAACTCAGCAGACATTTCAATATCGACACGGGTAAGATTACCGTTCATACACCGGTAGTAGGCGGGGCCTTCGGAGGCAAAGCCGCCGTTCAGCTTGAAATGATAGCCTATCTTGCATCAAAGGCGGTTGGAGGCAGGCAGGTGCTTTTGATAAATTCCAGAGAAGAAGACATGATAAGCTCACCTTGCCGTATAGGTCTTGAAGCAAAAGTAAAATTAGGCGCAACAAAGGATGGCAGGCTGAAAGCTGCGGAGATCACATATTTGGTGGATACAGGAGCTTATTCAGATATGGGTGCGGTTATGACCAAATCCATAGCTTCAGATTGTACCGGCCCTTATAATATAGATAATGTTTGGTGCGATTCCATATGTGTTTATACAAATCACCCCTATGTTGTGTCTTTCAGGGGATTTGGTCATTCAGAGTTTACTTCCATTATAGAAAGGACTATGGATAAGTTAGCAAATATCCTTGGGATGGATAAATTTGATTTAAGGATTAAAAATATAGCCGTTCCCGGCGATACTACCCCAACACAATCATCTCTCACCCGAAGCAATATAGGCAATTTGCCCAAATGTTTGGATGCATTGAAAACTGCAATAAAGTGGGAGGAAGGAGAGAGAATTGCTATAGATGAGAATAAGGTAAAAGCAAAAGGAATAGCATGTTTTTGGAAAACTTCAAGCACACCTCCAAATGCTGCCTCCGGAGCAATCATCACTTTTTCTCCTGACGGATATGCTTTTTTAAGCGTAGGGGCAGTGGAACTGGGGCAAGGTACGAAGACAGTATTGGCTCAGATACTGGCAGAAAAGTTAAAGCTGGATGTAAAAAGAGTTAAGGTGACTATGGAGATAAATACGGAAGATAACCCGGAGCACTGGAAAACCGTGGCAAGCAGCACCACATTTATGGTTGGAAATGCGGTTATAGAAGCTGCAGACGATGTTTTGCGGCAATTAAAGGCTATTTCAGCCATAGTCTTAAGATGCTCGCCCAATGATTTGGAAGTAGCCGGCGGAAAAGTATTCCTAAAGGACGATCCTAAAAAGTTTATAGATATGACGGAAGTTATACACGGCTATAAATATCCTAACGGCAATTCGATAGGCGGTCAAATAATTGGTCGCGGAACCTATATTATGAAGCATTTAAGCGGAATGGATGAAAAAACAGGAAGAGGCACTCCCGGTCCTTTGTGGACTGTAGGTGCACAGGCAGTGGAAGTGGAGTTAGACAAAAAGGATTTCAGTTACAAGATAACAAAAGCTGCTTCCGTTATCGATGCAGGCACAATTATTAACCCTTCTACAGCAAAAAGCGTAACAATGGGAGGTATGTCTATGGGTCTCAGCTTGGCAAGCAGAGAAGCCTTTCTATACGATGGAAACGGTATTGTGCAAAATCCCAATTTGCGAACCTATAAACCTATACGTTTCTCCCGGGAGCCGGACTATATAGTTGATTTTGTAGAAACACCTGAGATAGACGGCCCATACGGAGCCAGGGGCTTGGGAGAACACGGACTTGTGGGAATGCCGGCGGCTTTGCTCAACAGCCTTTCCACGGCAATAAACGGCGACCTGAATCAATTCCCGTTAACACCGGAGCTTATCTGGAAAACTGCTACGGGGGTGATAAAATGATTTCCTTCGATTTCGATTATTACAGGCCGGATACAATAGAGGAAGCATTGGCGGTTTATAAAAAGGTTACGGGTCTGGGCAAGACTGCCTTATACTTTTCCGGCGGCACAGAGATAATCAGTATGGCAAGGATGAATCAAATTAAATTTGATGCTGTAATCGATATTAAAATGATTCCGGAATGCAATATATTTGAACAGAAAACAGGAAGCCTGGAAATTGGTTCGGCTGTCAGTCTAACAAAAATTTGCGATTTCAGTTCTTTTCCCCTTTTAGTGTCGGTATGCCGAAGGGTTGCCGAGCATACTGCCAGGAATATGATCACTTTAGGCGGCAATATTTTTGGGAAGATACAATATAAGGAGGCGTTGCTGCCCCTTCTTTTGACGGACTGTGTTGGAACTGTGGCAGGGGAGAACGGAACCATCACGAAATCAATTATTCAGATTTTTGATAAAGAACCTTTATTGCAAAACGGAGAATTCTTGGTAAAAGTTTCAATCAGCGAAAGTTTTATGAATTTACCCCATTTTCATGTTAAAAAAACCAAGCAGGAAAAGATAGACTATCCTTTGGTTACTGTTGCATCAATTAAAACAGATGAAGAAATAAGGTTCGCTTTCAGCGGTTTGTGTTCATATCCTTTTAAAATTTGCGGCGGTCTCAGCCAAAATGCTGATGATATTATGGAGCAGTTGCCTGCCCCTATAATAAGCGATATTATCGGTTCTGCAGAGTATAGACAATTTGTTACGGGCAATGTGGTAAATGATATTTTCAAACAATACGGAGGGATGTATTAATGATGGAAGTCTGCGGAAACACTGTTATAGAAATCAGTATTAACGGTGATTTGAGAAATGTTGTGGTAAGACCGGCGGATACACTATTGTTTGTTATAAGGGAAAGGTTAGGGTTAACCGGAACCAAAAATAGCTGCGGAAACGGGGATTGTGACAGTTGTACCATCCTTATTGACGGGTGGCCTGCTAAGGCATGTCTTACTCTTGCTGTGGAGGCTATAGACCATGAGATAACCACAATTGAAGGACTTAGAGGGGTGCCTATGCAGCAAGCGTTTGTGGAAAACTTTGCTATACAATGCGGTTACTGCACGCCGGGAATGATAACGAATGCCCATGCATTAACCACTATATATCCAAAGGCGACAGATGAAATAATAGAAGAATGGCTGGAATCAAATATATGCAGATGCACCGGCTATCATGAAATACTCGGCGCCATAAAGATGGTTTTAACCCAACAAAATAGATAAATACAGAGGATTGTAATGCAAAATATTGAAGGTTTGGTTTTAGCTGCCGGATTTTCGAAACGTGCTAACACGTATAAAATGACCTTGAATATAAACGGCAAATCTTTATTGGGAAGCTGCATAGAGAGTATGTACGATGTATGTTCAAGAATTGTTGTAGTTGGCGGCTATAAAGCCGAAAAGATTATGCCAATAGTTAAGGAGTACAAAAAAGCAGAACTGATAATAAATGAAAACTTTAAAGATGGGATGTACAGTTCCGTAAAAACGGGCTTAATGCATGTGAAAGGAAACAGATTCTTTTTAATCCCGGGAGACTACCCGCTGGTTAAAAAAGAGGTTTACAATATTTTGTCAGATTCGGAAGGGGAAATAACCATTCCTACATATAGGGGTAGAAGAGGACATCCTGTACTTATAAGCAGCAGTTTTATTAATGAAATATGCAAAAACAACAAGTATTCAAACCTCAGGGAATTCATTAACAGCAAGGACTTTATCACAACGGAAGTTAATGACAAAGGAATACTTATGGATGTAGATACCATAGAGGATTATGATTATGTTTGCAAACAAATAGGTTTTTGATTATTCATTATGCTTTAGATACTGAAGACGGTTATACAAAAACTCAATATTTTTTCCGATATCCTGCATCATGCCCTTATATGCTTCTTTGGTTTGTTGGTCTAAATCCAGATTTGACATATTTGAGAAACTTGCCTTTGCATCTTCGGCGGTGACTATACACTTTTGTAAAAAGTATTGTTCAGACATTCGATTTACTCCAATTCTATAAACTTACAGCTATTATTATGTTCAAAGTTTTTGTTTTTATAAGTCGGAGGTATAGGAATCTCTTAATAATCGTTGAAAATATTATGGTAACAAAAAACTGATGCCGCGGGAAAACCCTATCGGCATCAGTTTCATTATCAGGGGCATGAATCTATCTAAGAAGAAACTTTACTATCATAGAGGCGGTTTCAGCCTTTGTGACAGTATTTATAGGGTGAAAATTCCCATTGATTCCTTTCATTATTTCCAGACCGGATACTATGGCCGCATAGCCTTTTAATTCATTCGGTATTTCACCTGCATCATTGAATCTCACGTTAAATATTTCCTGCTTTTTAGCCAAATAGCCCAAATCCATAGCGATTACTAACATCTTTGCTGCTTCTATCCTTGATACTTCTGCGTTTAAATTCTTTTCCTTTTCAGTTATAATATTCCTTGATATAGCTTGTTTATAGTATTTATCATATTCCTTATCAGGCTTTTCACTTCTCATAGACAAAGGTATAACAGAGTATGCAGGTTGCAGAGAATTTATTAAAATTCTTATAAAGTCTTTTTGCTTAATCCCGGAATCAGGGAAGAAATTATTTGTATCAGCTTTTAAAATACCTGCATCAATCAACGAGTTTATATCATTTTCTGCCCAGTGGCCTTTTATATCATTAAAGACTGCCTTTTTATCTTTAACAATCTCGCCGTTATAATCCAGCACCAAGCCTGTTTTAGAATCTATCATGCCTGAAAATCCCTCAAACACATATACAAGCTTGACAGATGTGTTGGCAGTTTTAAATTCGTAATCATAATGGGTAATATATTGGAGTTTAAAATCAACATTTTTATACAGCTCATTGTAAGCATCCTCAAGGGGCAGTATGTTTAACGGTTTTGGAAAATCTATATCAGACCAATTGTTATAGTAGCTTATGATATCTCCGGTATAACTGTTAACATTAACTCTTAAATTATCTCCCAGGCATGGGATTCCGTTTACTATTCTTATAT
>CAZMPR010000106.1:0-5248 GCA_964568265.1 uncultured Clostridiaceae bacterium
TGGGTACCGCATCTCTCATCACCAGGACTACAAATGATGTCAGCCAAATGCAGAATGTAACAATTATGTCGATGAGGATGATGATAAGGGCGCCTTTTATGATGATAGGCGGCATCATCATGGCGATTACTACCAATCCAAATCTATCAAAGGTTTTTATTATTTCCGCACCTATTCTGGTTGGGGTGATATCTTTTATCGGTTCAAAAGGGTACCCTCTTTTTAAGGTGATACAAAAAAAGATAGATAACCTTAATAAAGTTTTGAGAGAGTCTTTAACGGGGATAAGAGTTATAAGAGCTTTTAATAAGACAGGTTATGAAAAAGAACGTTTCAATAAATCCAATAGAGAGCTCACGGAAACAGCCCTAAAGGTTGGCCGTATCATGGCTCTGATGATGCCCTTGATGCATGTTATTTTGAACTTTACCATTATCGGAGTTATTTTATACGGCAGCAATTTAATAGAATCAAAGGATTTGGAAGTGGGGCAGCTGATGGCTTTTGTTCAATATGTTTCGCAGATCATGTTTTCCATGATAATGGTCTCCATGATTTTTGTTATGTTGCCGAGAGCAAGCGCATCAGCCGAAAGAATAAACGAAGTTTTGGATTTAAAAAGCGAAATCATAGACGGTGACGATAGCTTACAAAATAAGACGAAAAAGGGAGTTCTAAAACTGCAAGACGTGACATTTAAGTACCGTGATGCATCGACACCTGCCGTCAGTGACATAAACTTTTCATTAAAAAAAGGTGAAACTACTGCAATAATCGGGGGTACGGGTTCGGGCAAATCCACTATACTTAACTTGCTTGTCAGGTTTTACGATGTATCTGAAGGACAAATAATTGTGGATGGGGTGAATATAAAAGACGTGCCGCAAAAAGAGCTGAGAGAAAAATTCGGTTTTATAGCCCAAAGGGCGGTGCTTTTCACAGGCTCAATAAGAGATAACATCAAATTCGGTCGTGAGGACGCGAAGGATGATGAAATAATAGAAGTTTTAAAAATAGCACAGGCATGGGATTTTGTGAATGAAAAGAAAGAAGGTTTAGATTATGTTCTTGCACAAAGCGGGAAAAATCTTTCCGGCGGTCAGAAACAAAGATTGGCTATTGCAAGGGCCCTTATAAGAAAGCCTGAATACTATCTGTTTGATGACAGTTTTTCCGCGTTGGATTTTCAGACGGACAGGATGCTGAGAGAGGCGCTGAAACCTTATACTGCAGATGCGGCGGTGCTTATAGTGGCGCAGCGTGTCAGCACTATAAAGGATGCCGATAATATCATTGTTCTGGACGAGGGAAGAATTGTAGGTCAAGGAACTCACAGAGAGCTTATAAAGCAATGTTCTCCTTATCGGGAAATTGTAATATCACAGCTTGGAGAGGAGGCGGTACAATGACTACGGATAACAAAGAAGTGAAAAGCCCAAGGCAGATGATAGGTCGGGGCGGGCCGCCGGGGCAGGGGATGGCAAGGCCTCCCGAAAAAGCCAAAGATTTTAAAGGCAGCCTAAAAAGGCTTATGGGATATCTTAAGCCCTATAGGGCATTGATTATTGCCGTAGCGGTGTTTTCGTTGCTGAGCACGGTTTTTACAATTATAAGTCCCAAGATTATGGGAACGATTACGACCCATCTTTATAACAGTGTCCTAAAGGGCGTCGTTTCCATAGATAAGAACTTTATCATAAGAAGCCTGATGATTTTAGGCAGCCTATACTTGTTATCAGGCGCATTTACCTATGCACAGCATTTTATAATGGCTGATATATCTCAAAAACTGGTTTATGACCTGAGGAAAAATATAAATGAAAAGCTGCACAGGTTACCGTTAAAATACTTTGACTCACAAACTACGGGAGAAATTTTAAGCAGAGTGGCAAATGATGTGGATGTGATTAGCTCAACCCTGCAGCAAAATATTGCCCAGGCGTTATCATCAGTAACGACTCTTATCGGAATTTTTATAATGATGATTGTTATCAGTCCCACAATTACTCTTGCCACCTTTGTTACAATACCTCTCAGCGTTTTACTTACTAAAAATATAGCGAAGATTTCCCAAAAATACTTTACGGCACAGGCTAAAAGCCTTGGGGAGATCAACGGTCACATAGAGGAAACCTTTTCCGGGCACGGAACAGTTAAAGCATTCGGCAATGAAACTAAAGCCATTGATAGTTTTGAAATGATAAATAGGGAGCTTTACGAACACGGATGGAAATCACAATTTATCACCGGGATAATAATGCCTCTTATGGGGCTTATAAACAGCTTAGGCTATATAGCCGTGGCAGTACTTGGAGGAATATTCGTCATTAGAGGCACCTTGCCTATAGGAGATGTTCAGGCTTTTATACAATATTCGCGGCAATTCAACCAACCTATAATGCAATTGGCAGAGATAATAAATATTTTTCAATCCACCATAGCATCCGCAGAAAGGATCTTTGAGCTTTTAGATGAAACAGAAGAGGTTAGCGATTCTGAAGAAACTGTAATTCCTGACTTTGGCAAAGCGGATGTGGAGTTTGTAAATGTTACCTTCGGATATACAAAGAATAAGCCTCTTATAGAGAATTTGAATCTGACTGCCTGTTGCGGAGAAACCGTCGCTATAGTGGGACCTACGGGGGCGGGCAAAACCACTCTTGTAAATCTATTAATGAGATTCTATGAGATTGATGGGGGAAAGATTACTATAGATGGCATTTCAACAAAAGATATGACAAGGCATGAGTTGAGGGAGAAATTCGGGATGGTGTTGCAGGATACATGGCTTTTTAACGGCACCATATGGGATAATATAGCTTACGGCAAAGAAAATGCAACTTCCGAAGAAATAATAAAGGCGGCTAAACTTGCCAGGGCTGACCATTTTATCAGGACTCTTCCTCAAGGCTATGATACGGTTTTAAATGAAGAATCGTCCAATATCTCTCAAGGGCAAAAACAGCTTCTTACTATTGCGAGAGCAATTTTGGCCAATCCAACAATCCTCATACTGGATGAAGGGCATGGCGCAGCTGATGAAAGGCAGAACAAGCTTTGTAATAGCCCATAGATTGTCTACCATTAAAAATGCAGATATTATCCTTGTAATGAACGAAGGCAAGATTATAGAAAAAGGCACTCATAATGAGCTTATGGAAAAGGGCGGTTTTTACGCCGACTTGTATAACAGTCAGTTTGCCGCATGATAATAAAATTTTATAGTATAAAAATAAGCTATTAAAAATTTTAAAGGTTAATTGAATTCGTATTTATTTTATTATAAAATAAAAATTCAAAGGGGGTTATAATATGGATTTTGAAAAAGATTTGAAAGAAAATATAGAAGATAAAACTAAAGATGAAATAAACAATATGGTTACGGATGAAGTCTCTGCAATAGAGGCTGAACATTCTAAAAAAGTAAAAGCTAAAAAATGGGGCAAAACTGCATTGATTGTAATGCTCATTGTAGGACTTACGGCAGGCACGTTTTTAGGTTACATTACGGATAACATTGTAGATAGAATCAATGATAAGAATTCCGTATATGCTTTTCAAGGTCAGGAAGAGACGGAATATAGTATTGATAAAACCGTATCTCCAGTAGTACCTATAGCAAAAAAGGTGTTGCCATCCATAGTTGCCATAAGAATAAAACAAACCTACAGGGATTTCTTCGGACAAGTATATGATAGCGAAGGGAACGGCTCCGGCATTATAATCGATGCGGAAGGCCATATAGCAACAAATAACCATGTAGTTGAGAATTCAAATGACATAATAGTTGTGCTGAATGATGGTAGAGAAATACCTGCTAAGGTTATTGGAAAAGATGCGGCGACAGACCTGGCTGTTATAAAAGTGGATGAAAAAAACCTTCCTTATGCTGAATTGGGTGACTCCTCTAAACTTGAGGTGGGCGAATTGGCCGTGGCCATAGGGAGTCCCATGGGTACGGATTTTGCGGGTTCCGTTACGGCAGGAATTATAAGCGGATTGAACAGAAAGGTTCCCGTAGGGGATAAGTCAATGACTTTGATACAAACGGATGCTGCGATAAATCCCGGCAACAGCGGCGGTGCTTTGGTGAATTCAGCCGGACAGGTAATCGGAATTAATACGGTTAAGTTTATCGAAAGCCGTGTAGAAGGTATGGGTTTTGCAATCCCTATAAATGAGGCTAAGCCCATAATCAAGCAGCTTATTGAAAATAAAAAGGTTTCAAGGCCTATTCTTGGTATACAGGGACAGACCATTGATAAGAAAACCGCCGATCAATATCAGGTGCCTCAAGGTGTATTAGTGGTTTCCGTTTATAGCGGAAGCGGGGCTGAGAAGGCGGGACTGCAAAGAGGAGACATAATAACCAAAATAGATGATAAAACAATCAATACAATAGAAGAAGTAATAGAAATTGTCAAAAATCATAAAACTGGGGATGTATTAAAAGTAGAAGTATACGGGAATATCCTCAACAGATATAGAACAGTGGAAGTAAAATTGACGGAGAGCCAGGATTAGGATTTGGTATAAAGGCAGGCAGCGATGCCTGTTTTTTTTTTACAAAATTTAGCCTTAATAAAATTTTAGTGAAATAAAATCCATACTGCGTTTACTGATAAAATGTGCCGTTTGAAAGGGGCAGAAAGTTTAGCTGAGTAAAATTTGGATTTAGTATAAAAATATAGTATAATATAAATATAAGTTACAGTCTAATAGCAATTATCAAAGAATTTGCGGGTTTCGTTACATTTTTAAAACCAAACTTAATCATACTCACTATAACTACACATTTTAATGAATACCGCTTTTTTATATCAGCATAGTCTTGATTGATTAATTGCATAAAACAAATATATTAGGAGACTACAGATATGTATTTAGAACAAATATTTATTATACAAAAGAAATACGATAAAGGTGTTTTGGCAAGGATTATTAACAAGAGTAATCAAAAGGAGCTTGTTATAAGAAAGATAGGAGAAAGAGCTGCTGAGAATGATTTCTTAGCCTTGTATATTGTATCTTTAAACAGGGGCTTTTTTAACCAGGATATAGTATCCGTTAATGATTTTAAATTAAATGCAATAGGTGAAATAGTCAATATTATGAGCAAAAAAGAAGGAGATACGGAGTTCCAGAATGAGATAATAAATTATCTGATGCAGGTAAAAGATAAGGATTTTTTAATATATTTATTTGATAATCTTCTTATACACAAAAAACACTTTTGTCTGCGAAATAT
>CAZMPR010000106.1:5258-5480 GCA_964568265.1 uncultured Clostridiaceae bacterium
GATTTTTATTTCAACCTTATCCACGGCATTTAAGTCCTCCAAACTTGATAATAAGCAAAAAAGAATACTGATGGATTTAATTTATAAACATTTTTTAGAGATTGAATTGGAACTTCAGGAGACCTTAATCAGAATGATGGAAATGTTGAAAATAACTGATATCTATAAAACCGCCGAGATTTTTAGGAGAGCAGAACAATCTATAAAAAAAAGATTGATAGA
>CAZMPR010000107.1:0-5451 GCA_964568265.1 uncultured Clostridiaceae bacterium
TGTGTTGTCTTTTATAGCGCAATAGCTTCGAAATCACCTCCCTCTGAATTCAAGTTAAACACCATAGATCAAATCACTCAGAATCAAATCAAGAGGGATCTAAATCCTGTTTTGCGGAGTAAGGAAAGATTTGACCTTGAAGCTTCACAATCACAAGTTAAAACTTGGCTTGAAGCCTTACTAAAGCTGAAGGACAATGAATGGAGCTTCCTTAACGCCTTTAGGGATAAGAAATACCATCCAGAACTTCTTTTTGAATCAGATGATATTCTGGAATTTATCAAAAACCATCCCATGGCACTGTGGAAGTGCTCACAAAAGTGAATATTTGATTTTTATGCCTACTCATTGGAGGCGGCGGGAATTCCGACGTTCGCTTCGCTCTCTCTCAGACCGGGGTGGGGATATGTTCCCAAAGGTCGCATATCCTTTCCCACCCGTTCAATTCCCTTTTAATTCCATATACAAAAATACTCGGGCATGTTGCCTGAGTATATCATTTACATTTTTTGGTGGAGGCGGCGGGAATTGAACCCGCGTCCGAAAGTCCTTGAACTGAAACTTCTCCGAGTGCAGTCAGTGATTTTTCATTCCCTCCGCTGCACGCCCGCTGACAGGCTTGCAACTTTAGTAGCTTCATAATACGACATCTGCCTCAAAGCTTTGACAGTGACGTCCCCCGCTAAATGACGCCCTATCCTATAGTGCGGGAACTATAGGTAGAACGTGCTGCCTAATTAGGCAGCAAATGCGAAATTATCTTCTGCGTTTATCTTTATTTTTCCGGCTTTTAACGTGGTTCCGAAATCCACGACTCGCTATTTCAGCCCTCATACCCCCGTCGAAACCATTACGCCCCCATTAATAATTCTTCCCTCTGAATTCCCTTTCAACCTCTCTTTTGGCATCTCTTTCCGCAATTGTTTGCCTTTTATCATGAAGCTGCTTTCCTTTAGCCACTGCGAGTTCAAGTTTTACCAGGCTGCCTTTTAAATAAATTGACAACGGAATCAGAGTGTAACCTTTTTGCTGAACATAACCAATGAGCTTATTTATCTCAAAACGGTTTAACAAAAGCTTCCTTATTCTTAAAGGGTCTTTATTAAAAATATTACCTTTTTCATATGGGCTTATATGCATATTATATGCATAAACCTCACCTTTATAGATGCCGGCATGACTATCTTTTAAATTAACTTTTCCCTGTCTGATGGATTTCACTTCGGTGCCGAAAAGCTCTATGCCCGCTTCATAAGTGTCTTCTATGAAATAATCATGTCGAGCCTTTTTATTCTGTGCAATGCTTTTAATGCCTTCTTTTTTCATAATTTTCCCACCCATACGAAACTGTAAATTAATTATATAAACTCAACTATCAATTGTCAACTTCTATAGCATATCACAAAACAATTGTAACGACAATGTAATATATTGCATAAGGCTCTTCTCCTATTTCATTCACACAATCCTCCTCAACTCATAATATAAATAAGGCCATTTTGATTTTTGGTGGTGAAATTTTTGTATTATTACAGACAAAATTTATATAACAGGAACAAGG
This sequence comes from uncultured Clostridiaceae bacterium, assembly GCA_964568265.1. Taxonomy (GTDB): domain Bacteria; phylum Bacillota; class Clostridia; order Lutisporales; family Lutisporaceae; genus JAAYKT01. The sequence goes on from CAZMPR010000107.1 coordinate 1,562, forward strand.
CGGTTGATTACGCAAAAAAGTATGCTTTATCTCCTAATCCAAGTTTCAAATATTTTGCAGATTACGAAACCTACGGTGGGGATTGCACAAATTTTATTTCCCAGTGTTTGTTTGCCGGCGGGGCTCCCATGTCTTACGGCACCGAATATGCATGGTGGTATAAAAAATCAAATTCCATCAACACCCAAAACGATACCTGGTCAATTTCTTGGGCCGTTGCTCACTCGCTCTTTTGGGCATTAAAAGTTAACAAAGAACGCAATTACAAAGGGCCAAAAGGCCTTGAAGTAAACAGTGTTAATGAACTGGAATTGGGTGACATTATTTCTTATGAAAATGATGAAGGCGTTATCTATCATACAGCAATAATAACTTCTTTTGGCAGCTCCGGACCGCTAATATCCCAACACACCTTTGATGCCCTGAATATACCTTATCTTAAAACTTGGAAAGCTAAGCGTATGCATTTTATGAAAATTAGCATATAAGAAACACAATTATTGACATCATACTGCAATCATAAATTTTAGTATATAAGAATAAGAGGTGAACAAGATGTATAAATGTATTGGTCCGTCTCAAATAAAACTGATGAATCAAACAAGACTGTTATGGGAGCAACATGGCAACTGGACAGGTATGGCAATTACAAGTATTAGTTTTAAACTGCCCAATGAAGATGCCGTAACTGCAAGGCTCCTTAGAAACCCGAAAGATTTTGAAACTTTTCTAAAACCTTTTTATGGAGAAAAAGTCGCATCAAAATTTGAAAAGTTGCTGACAGAGCATCTCCAATTAGCCGCGCAGTTTATTAAAGCACAGTTAGCCGGCAATTGTACTGAAGCAATGAATTTTAAAAAAGAGTGGTATAGAAACGCAAATGAAATCTCAGCTTTCCTTGCCTCTATTAACCCTTTTTGGTCGGAAAGGTTATGGCGTAATATGTTCTATGAACACTTGTGTGTTATCACAACTCAATTTGAATATTACGTAAACAAATGCTACAAAGCTGCCGTTGATTCTCAGGACTTTCTTGAAAAAGGTGTGCTTATGATGGCAGACATAATGTATGAAGGATTAGTAAAACAGTTTCATAAATGCTTTATGAATCAACAGTAGAAAGGGGATATCACATAATCCCCTAATTTTTTTATTCTTCTCCCGGTTCATTATCGTCTTCGTCATTTTCATGCTTCGATTTCGTACCGCCAATCGGCAACATGGGGTCTTTATCCATATCCGGCGCTTTATCATGATGATGATCAGAATGAGAGTCATCTTGATGATGGACATCCTTCGCTGCATCATGGTGAGTATCCTTTAAAGGATGTTTATTATAATCTGAATCGGGATCGCCAACTTTATCATCATCAACAGTATCCGAATCTTCGTGGGGGACTTCTTCCAATTCTTCTTCCGGCTCCTCCACTCTTCTAATCTGCGGATTTGAAGCAAGGAAAGCAATAGTGGCAATATCCTCTTCGTCAACAACCTTGTCCCCGTTTATGTCTGCATGCAGGGCTCCACTCGTATACCAATTAAAGTCACCCATTTTTATTCCGTAATATGCAGATGCAATTGCAAGGTCTGCACCTGTAACTCGACCGTCCTCATTAAAATCTCCCACCACATCACAAGGCACACAATCAGAAATATATTCCTCTTCATCACAGTCCGTTTCAACCGGCTCGCCCGTTAATCCAACTTCTTCACCTTTTTCATTAAAATAGTTAACATAGGCAGTTAATGAGTCATATATATCTCCAACAGAACCTTCAGCCCCATTGCTTATATGCTTAACAGCAATATCTACAATATCGACTCTTGACGCATCGTCAAATCCCTCGATTTTTGTCAGCACAAAATATGCTGTTTTGCCATCGCCGTAAAAATCGCTGTTAGAATTAAAAACAATATCGTCTTCAATCAAAGGTTTTATATCAGAAAATAGAAAAACTTCATCTTCATTTTTAATAAAGCCTTCTATTACATTTGTATCCTTAACATAGTTCAAGGCAATTCGGACTATGAAATCTTTACCTTTAACTAAAGGATCATCTGTTATCATATTAAAAGCATTTTCGTCCTCATTACATTCCTTAACCGCAATCCAAACCTCGGAAGTACCATTTAGATGAATGGTTTCACAAGCATAAGGTGCTATGACTTTTACGAAAAATACCGGTATTAATATTATTAATGCAGCTATTCTTTTTAGCATAATCATACTGCCTCTTTAAACGTTTTCAAAAAGAATAGCATATAATAAGGCATTATGTCAACTAAACATATTATTAGAAATAGTGCAACCAGCTAAGTTAATGACTTGGACAGCCTATTTTTGTATAACGAATATATAAGTCTTAATCGGCACTTATTGATATGCACACAATTTCGTTATTCGTCCCGATTCTTAATGGCATTCCCCATGTATTTACACCGGAGGTCACAATAACATGGGGGCTGTCGCTATCTTTTTGATAATGCCCATAATCCAATGTGAATACGGACTTTGTTATTAAATTAAACGGGAATATCTGTCCTTGGTGAGTATGTCCGGCGAGCAACAAATCTATTTCCCTTCCGTACTGATCAATTTTTGACGGCGTATGGTCCATTACCACAACAACCATATCGGTATCTATCGAATCTATGATATCTCCGATATCTTTCCTTTTTAAATCGCCAAATCCGCCAATGGGTGACGGATCCACTCTCCCTATAAGAACTATCTGTCCGTCAATAATTATATGCTCGTCATTAAGAAGTTTAATATTGCTAAGTTCAAGAAGCCGAATCATTTCATTAAATGTTTTGCCTCCATCATGGTTTCCCAAGCATGCATATACACCATATGTGGATTTGATACTTTTAAATAATTCAATTGCATTATCCGGCTCACGTATTAAATGAAAATCATCATTAAAAATATCCCCGGCTATGCAAACAACATCCGGTTTTAAAGCATTAATATCTTCTATTATAACCGGAAGGCGATTTTCGGAATTTACGGCGCCCAGATGTATATCGCTGATTAAGACTATTTTTATTTCGGTGTCTTTTATCTTTTCTTTCAGATTTATATCATAAGAAACATGATTGGTTTGGTTTGCATTATGCCTTCCATAAACAACAAGGCCTGCAGTTAATAAAAGTACAATTAAACCTGTATAAAAGCGAAAGATAAGTGATAGATTAGCGGGAAAGGCCTTAACAATACCCCCCACAAATATAACAAGATCAGCTATAAGAAAAAGCATTAAAAGATATGCATAAATGCCCATCCAATATGAGCCTATCCAACTCATTATCCATTTAACATCCCGAGTCATGGGCATATTACCGATTAATAAGGATAAAGCAAAGAATATATATATGATTGCATATATTTTTATATTTATTTGTGGGAAAAGAAAACAAAGTGCCTGAAAAATCTTTTTCCCTATATAAAAGTTCGTTCCTCCATAAAAGAATAAAGCTAATACTATTACAAGAATAATTACAGCAACACGCATTAAAAGTCCTCTTTTCTATGTACAGTCTCATAAAAACCCGGCACCCTTACCCTTTAATATACTAAATCACATCGTCATGGTATGGTGAGCTATTCGGATTACCATCCTTTTTTGATGGAAATATTCTTTTAAACAATTTAACAATGCCCGTTCCTGCTAACAGCAGTAAGTAAATGAAAATTCACGGAGGACAAGCATACAGCTTAACTTTCTTTGGTTCATTTATCATTATTTCACTACCTTTTATTAGTTTATATCAAATCTAAAATAAAAAAACAATATCCTATTCTTTTATTATTTTTATTTTATTCAATGGCCATATTGTCAATTCTCAAATTATATTAGGAAATATTCTCACATTAAAATTCCCAAAAG
>CAZMPR010000108.1:0-5289 GCA_964568265.1 uncultured Clostridiaceae bacterium
AACCAATTTCTTCGGTACTCATCGCATGTGCAGACAAGTGCTTCCTTTAATGAGAAAAAGAAAAGGTGGCATCATCCTGTCTATCAGCTCAGTCGCTTCCGAGTTCACCGTTCCATTTCAAAGTTTTTATAGTACCAGCAAAATGGTAGTCGACGGATTAATGCAGGCAATTCGGATGGAATGCAAGGAGTACGGTATAAGATGTGCCAGCATCAATCCCGGGGATATAAGGTCGGGCTTTACAGCTAATCGTATGCAGGTTGCCGGATGCAATGCCGAATCACCATATTATGAAAAAAGCATGAAGAGCATTAACACGATGAAGAATGATGAATTATCCGGGATGCATCCAAAAGTGGTTGCCGATAAGATTTGCCGATTGATGGAGAAGGATAATCTGAGGGTACGGTACCATATTGAGACAAAATACAAAATTCTATCTTTTATTAAAAGGTTTCTTCCTAATAAGGTAATAGAATTTTTATTAATAAAAGTATATGTTGGTTAATTACGAGAGCATGAAGGAAGACTTTCATGCTGAAATACCTGTTTTCCTAATATAACTTTTTTAGCAAGATATGAATCAAATATTGAATTAAACGAAGTTAATATTTGAAAACCGTTTTATGTGGGAAAGTAAAAAGTGATATTGACAAATGGAAAGAAAGTAGTTAGAATTCTTATTGTATGAATTCTAACTACTTTTTGTTTAAGTAGAAGTCCGGTATCGTTATTTGGAGGCCATTATGAGAGAAGAAAAACTTAAAGAGCTTTTTAATTATATGTATGAGTTTATGCCTTTATATCATCAAACCATGGGTAGTATTTATAGGAAAGACTATGATATTGAACCGAAGTTAAATAAGAACCAACAAAGGGCAATATTTATTATTAAGAAGCATAATAAAATTTCACCGACAAATTTGGGGAGATATCTTGATATGCAAAAAGGGAGCCTAACCTCTCTCATTGATTCATTAGAAAGTTACGGATTTGTGGAAAGAACAGATGATTGGGAAGACAGAAGAAGGCAATGGGTGAATATAACTCCCAAAGGAGAAAAGTATATAGCCATACTTATGGAAAAGTTTAAAAACGAATTCATATTGTTATTTGATAAAGTAGAGACTGACGAGATATCAAAGGTTATAAATAATTTTGAAGATATAAAGAAAGTCTTGGAAGAAATAAAATTGACGGGAGAAGTATTATGCAAGTAGTAGAAAGAGATAAATTATTAGGTGAAAGTGAAATACCAAAACTCTTATTGAAATTTTCCATACCTGCCATTGTTGGTATGTTGGTAAATGCTCTATACAATGTAGTTGATATGATATTTATCGGAAAAGGAGTAGGACCTTTGGGAATAGCCGGGGTTAGAATCGGTTTTCCTATAATAGTTGTTAATATGGCTTTTTCCATGTTATTTGGAATAGGTGCTAATTCTCTTATTTCCATAAGATTGGGAGAGAAAAAGAAGGACGAAGCAGAGCTTATTATGGCTAATGCCATGGTTATCATGCTGATAACTGCTACTATCCTATCCATTCTTGGTCTGGTTTTACTGACACCGCTCCTTAAACTGTTCGGGGCAAGTGAGGCTGTATTACCCTATGCGCAGGATTATTTAAGCATAATACTATACGGTGCGGTATTCCAGGTAATAGGAATGGGTATGAACAACTTTATAAGGGGTGAGGGAAACCCAAGGATGGCTATGGTTACAATGCTTATAGGCGCTATCCTCAATACAATTTTAGACCCGATTTTTATATTTGTTTTCAATTGGGGTATTAAAGGAGCGGCTTATGCAACGATTCTTTCTATAGCAATTTCATCTTCATGGGTTCTTTATTACTTCTTATTTGGCAACAGTTTATTAAAAGTAAGAAAAGCTTATCTAAAAATTAGATTCAATATAATTAAAAACATAATCACAATAGGACTCGCACCATTCTCAATGCAGTTGGCAGGAAGTGTCTTAGTTGTTCTTATGAATAATAATCTCAGCAGTTACGGCGGAGATATAGCAGTTTCAGGCATGGCGATTATTAACAATGTAGCTATGATGTTTATGATGACTGTTTTTGGTATAAATCAAGGGGCGCAGCCTATAATAGGATATAACTATGGTGCAAAAAAATATGACAGAGTGAAGAAAACTTTAAAAATAGCAATAGGGGCTGCAACCACAGTTGTTACAATAGGTTTCTTATTGACAAGATTTTTCCCAAGCCAGATAATCGGAATATTTACCGATGATGCAGGTTTAATTGAGTTCGGGTCTGCCGGATTAAAAAGATTTTTGATATTTATGCCAATTATCGGTTTTCAGGTTGTAAGCTCAGCATATTTCCAGGCTGTAGGCAAACCTAAGCATTCAATGTTCCTAAGTTTATCAAGACAAGTTCTTATATTGATTCCGTTAGTGCTGATATTGCCCAAGTTTATGGGTCTAAACGGCTTGTTAACAGCAGGCCCCATTGCCGATTTAACATCATCTATTCTGACTGCAATCTTTTTAGGAATAGAAATGCGAACCTTGGATAATCAGCATAAACAAAACGGTCGGTTGGAGCCCTGTCTGTCCGATGCCCATTGTGATAGTAATTGACAATAATATGTATGGATAATATAATGTTGAATAATAACAGCTTGAAAGTTTAAAAATGTAATGAAGGGAAGAGTAGATACAGAGCATGAAAACCATATATGTAAGGGAATTATACAAAGACCCTCAAAAACATTCAGACAATACTGTTCTTGTAGCAGGTTGGATTCGCACTCTGAGGGTTTCGAAAAAATTTGGGTTTATTGAAATAAATGACGGTAGCTTTTTTAAGAATGTGCAGGTAGTTTTCGATGAAGGACTTGAAAACTTTAAAGAAATTTCCAAGCTAAATATAAGTTCATCCATATACGTAGAGGGAAAGCTTGAATTAACACCCGAAGCAAAACAGCCCTTTGAGATAAAGGCGAAGAAAATAGCTGTAGAAGGTACATCCACGCCTGATTTTCCACTGCAAAAAAAGAGACATACATTAGAGTATTTAAGAAGCATTGCACACTTAAGACCAAGGAGTAATACTTTTTCCGCTGTTTTCAGGGTAAGATCCTTAGCAGCATTCGCATTGCATAAATTCTTTAATGAAAGAGGTTTTATCTATGCCCATACTCCTATAATAACAGGGAGTGATGCCGAAGGCGCCGGGGAAATGTTCAGGGTTACAACCCTTGATTTGAACAATGTTCCCAAAGATGATAAAGGCAACGTTGATACAAAAAAAGACTTTTTCGGTAAAGAAACAAACCTGACGGTGAGCGGCCAGTTGGAAGCGGAGAGCTTTGCTTTGGCGTTTAGAGACACTTATACATTCGGTCCTACTTTTAGAGCGGAGAATTCCAATACGGCAAGACATGCTGCTGAATTTTGGATGATAGAGCCGGAGATAGCTTTTGCGGATTTGAATGATAATATGGCGTTGGCAGAAGATATGTTGAAATATGCAATCAATTATATACTGGAAAATGCCCCCGAGGAAATGGCTTTCTTTAATCAATTTATAGATAAAACATTGTTGGAAAGATTAAACAATATTGTTAATTCGGAATTTGCAAGAATAACTTATACGGAAGCCGTAGATTTGCTTAAAAAGTCCGGTAAAGAATTTGAATATCCTGTAGAATGGGGTATAGATCTTCAAACAGAACATGAAAGATTTATTACCGAACAAATTTTTAAAAAGCCTGTGTTTGTTACGGGATATCCCAAGGAAATAAAAGCATTTTATATGAGATTGAACGATGATAATAAAACCGTGGCTGCAATGGATTTATTGGTGCCGGGTGTTGGTGAAATTGTTGGCGGAAGCCAAAGGGAAGAAAGATATGATGTTTTAGAAAGAAGAATAGGTGAAATGGGTCTTGACAGAGAAGATTATTGGTGGTATCTGGAACTTCGCAAATACGGAGGAACCAAGCATGCAGGCTTCGGTCTGGGCTTTGAAAGAATGATAATGTATTTAACAGGAATGGGCAATATCAGAGACGTTATTCCCTTTCCCAGGACTGTGGGAAACGCAGAATTCTAAATAAATAAATTGTAAATTAACGGCAAAATCTTGACTTTGCCGTTAATTTTAATCTGTCCTTAAAATAATATCACTTTTTTCTGCTATATTCATTTTCGCAAAGTATTCATTTTCTAAAGGAATCCATTCTTCAATAAATCTTTGAAGCATGGATTTGCCACTTCGTTTTAGAATCCTTTTTTCTTGAGTTTCTTTGCTGATTTCCATAAATATTTTTAAATCATAAGCATCTATGAGTGTGGGGTGTAAAGAATATACCCCTTCCACAATATTCAGCTTTTTTGGGTTAACTCTGATATAATCTGTTAGCTTGCCAATAGAACAATCATATATTTGATATTCAAATTCTTTATTCTGCTTCAATTTATCAAGTGCCTCTCTTTTGAAACGTACATAATCAATATTTCCACCAATTTCGGAGAGTCTTTCTTTGGTTCTTTGTTCCGGGCGCAGGAAAAAATTATCCATATGTAAAACATTACAATCATATTCATCAGCAAGATAAGAAGCCAAAGAACTTTTCCCGCTGCCGCAATTGCCGTCAATGGCGATTATTAAGTTTTTACTTTCTTTTAAAAGGCAGTCTATAGTTGGGGTAATTTTTTTATAAAATTTATTTAGCATAAGTCATCATCCAATCTTTATTGTTTTATCTGAAAAATAATAATATAATGACACAAAAAGTATAGCATTTGCAGTGAACTTGTCAATAATGGCAGCAATCGTGGCAAGTATAAAATATTATTAAATTTTCCACTTCGTATAAATAATAATCGTCAATACTGGTCTGCTGTTTACTTAAAAGTGTTTTTTATTATTACAATTTATGATATAATCTTGCTAGAAATATAGGTTAGGGGAGTTATTGTTGTGAGTGTTTTGCTTTTGGACAATGTACAATACTTTGCCGATACGGCATCACAGCTTTTTAAGACATTTTTTAATAAATATCCGCTGTTTAAATTGCTGGCTATCAATACACTTTTTCATAGCTCTGGCAATTTTGCTTTCTATGTTAAAGATAAAGGAAAAACAATTGGGTATTATACTATTTACACAAGTAACGAAGGCAATATAATAAAAGATGGTATAGATGAGAATGCAGAAGTGAGCTTTAAAATTCAAAAATCAATGATGGATGATATACTTTCTAATAAGGAAAAGTATTTAAACAAACCTTATAAGCTTTTCAAGCTTA
>CAZMPR010000109.1:0-3920 GCA_964568265.1 uncultured Clostridiaceae bacterium
AACCTTCTCTTTTAACTATTGCCACTTCTATGTTTGGGGACTTCGCAAATAGCTCTGGTTAAAAGATACTCAAAGCGGAAAGTGGAAAGTGGAAAGCAGAAAGGCAGGTGTACCCGTCTCTCACAACCGTCAACTATCGCTCGGCAATCGTTAGGCTATTGCTTAGCTATTGCTCGGCTATTGCTCAACTATTCTCCCTGACATTGGTAATATTTCAATTTTGTCGTCGATTCCCGGAATAGAAATATCTTTTTTCTCACTTGTGGGATTAATAAGTATAAAAGCATTCCTGTCTTCCAAACTTCTTTTAAAACCATATACATCTTTATGGATATTAAGGGATTCAAAATCACCATTTACAAAAATCTCATCTTTATTTCTAAGAGCAATCATATCTTTATAAAAAGATAGAATCTCTTTATTCTCTTTCCCCCAGGGATAGGTTCTTCTGTTGTCCGGGTCTGCATGACCTCTGACACCTACCTCATCACCGTAATAAATGCAAGGAACTCCGGGGAAAGTCATCTGCATCATTATGATAAGCTTTAATGCTTTTAAAGCCATAACAGTATCATCGAAATGTTCCTCAAATACAGTCAATATTCTTGGTATGTCATGGCTGCTTATCAGATTTAAGCATGCATAAAAATTATGTTTCGGATAGTTCTCATATAGGCTCATGACTCTTCGATGGGTTAAATTAGCATTTGCTTTATTTTTTATAAAATCAATAAAAATCTTTCTCAAAGGATAATTGGTGACTGAATCCAGTTCATGACCATAGAAATATTCCCGCCTGATATCGTAGCTTACCTTGTTTGAGGCGTCTTCCCAAACCTCGCCAATAAGCACAGACTCCGGGTCAACTGATTTCATTTTGGTCTTTAACAGCTTAATGAATTCATCGGGCAGCTCATCAGCCACATCCAATCTCCATCCTTTTGCCCCTTTTCCCATCCAATGTTCTATGACGTTATCCCTGTCTTTGATAATAAAATCTATATAGGAAGGCTCCATTTCATTCACATTCGGCAAAGCGTCTACGCCCCACCAGCACTTATACTTCTTAGTATCTTTATCAAAATGATACCATTTATAATACCTGGAATCCTTTGATTCATAGGCCCCTAATTCCGGATAATTGCCGTAACGGTTAAAATATAAACTGTCATCTCCCGTATGGCTGAAAACACCGTCCAATATTACCCTTATGCCCATAGCCTCGGCTTTTTCACATAACAAAACAAAATCTTTATCTTCGCCTAACATAGGCTCTAATTTTTTATAATCACCGGTATCATATCTATGGTTGCTGCTTGCCTCAAATATAGGGTTGAGATAAATCCCACTTATCCCCAACTCTTTAAGGTATGGCAACTTTTCTATTATGCCTTCTATATTACCCCCGAAGAAATCCCACCTTATAATTCTGCCCTCTTTATCCTTTATATAATATGGCTCGTCATCCCAGTTGCCGTATACAAAGGAGTTTTTCTTTGGGCTTTTAACTATTGGATAATCCTTATTATAAAACCTGTCCGGAAATATCTGATATACTATTGCATTTAAGAACCATTCCGGTATATCATAGGTCTTTTCATAAACCGTGATTTGATAAGGAATCGGATTATCCTTATATATACATCCCAAACCCCCTAAGTGTTCGGAATTGTTTCCGTAATAAATCATTTCTTCGGAAGTCGCAGCTGTAAAATAATAGAAAATTAAGCCGGTATATCCGGCAGTGTTGATTTCAGACCTATAATATGCTAAATTGTTGCGTTCCTCGCAAATATCCATTTTTATTTCGTATTCTTTTTCTTTATCAATGATATTTAAAAATACTGCAGATATAGATAATGGAACTGAAATAGCTATAGAAAGAGTTGTTCCCTCTTCTATAGCACCAAAAGGATTTCTATATTTCAAATCATGGGAATCATGGTAGATATTCATCTTTTACATCCTGCCTTTACGCCCCATATTTCGTGGGCATATTCCAATATAGTTCTGTCACTGGAAAATATTCCGGAATTAGCGATATTCATCAGAGCCTTTTTCTGCCATGAAATCTTATCCTTATACATCTCATCAATTCTATCTTGAGCCTTTACATAGGAATCAAAATCCTTGAGCACAAAATATTCATCATTTCCCGTTATCAAAGAATCGTATATAGCCGCGTATTCCTCTTTCTTTTTTAAATCAGAATTTGCAAAACCGTCAATTATTCTTTTTATCCTCGTATCATTATTATAGTATTCGATTGAGTTATAACCGCCGTTTAAATAGTAATCCATGACTTCTTTTTCAGTCAGTCCGAAAACCACTATATTATCATCACCGGCGGCGTCCTTTATCTCTATATTGGCACCGTCTAATGTGGCTATCGTCACAGCCCCGTTCATCATGAATTTCATGTTTCCGGTACCGGATGCTTCTTTTGTAGTCGTGGATATTTGCTCACTCACATCTGCAGCCGGTATTATTCTTTCCGCAAGGGATACCTTGTAATCCTCAATAAATATCACTTTTATCTTATTTTTGATTGAACTGTCATTATTGATTTTATCTGCCACTGTATTTATCAGTTTTATGGTTTGTTTGGCAACCCAGTAGCCGGGTGCCGCCTTGCCTGCAAAGATAAAGGTTCTGGGGGTTATATCCAAATCCGGGTTATCCAAAAGCCTATTATACAGGTTAATGATGTTCATAAGATTTAGTAGCTGCCTTTTATAGGCATGAATCCTTTTTACATGGACATCAAAAATCGAATCCGGGTCAATACACACATCGTGATTGTTTTTAAGATTATTAATCAAAGCAATTTTGTTATTCCTTTTTATTTCCGAAAGCTTTTCTAAAAAAGCGTTATCGTTTATATAGCATTCAAGCTTTGATAAATCCGTCGGATTTTCTATCCAGCTCTTTCCTATACTTTCGGAAATCAGTTTTGAAAGCCCGGGATTTGAAAGAAGCAGCCACCTTCTATGGGTTACCCCGTTTGTCTTATTACTGAATTTATACGGATAGTAGTTATAGAAGTCTGACATAACTTGCTTTTTCAAAATTTCAGAGTGGATTTTTGCAACACCGTTGACTGTCTTGCTGCCAACCACAGCCAAATGTGCCATCCTAACATAACCATCCCCCACAATAGCCATTTTTGATATCCTTTCCCAATCCCCTTCGTATTGATGCCATAGCTCATGGCAGAATCTCTCGTTAATTTCGTTAATTATCATAAATATACGGGGAAGGAGGCTTTTAAACATATCGATATTCCATTTCTCCATGGCTTCAGGCAAAATAGTGTGATTGGTATAAGACACAGTCCTTGTGGTAATCCCCCATGCTTTATCCCAGTTCAAACCTTCTTCATCCATAAGAATTCTCATAAGCTCGGGAATAACGAGAGCAGGATGGGTATCGTTTATTTGTATGGCAATGTGCATATCAAAATTGGAAATATCACCGTACAGTTTTTTATATCTTCTCACTATACTTTGAACTCCCGCCGATACGAAGAAGTATTGCTGTTTTAACCGAAGTAACCTGCCTTCTTCTATATCGCTGTTGGGATAAAGTATCTGTGATATTGTTTCCGCGTTGTATTTTTCTTCAATGGATTTTAGGTATTCACCGCGGCTGAATAAAGCATAATCGAAGTCTTTTTGTACCGTTTCCGCACTCCAAAGCCTGAGGGTATTAACCGTATTATTTCTGTAACCTATAATAGGCGTATCATAAGGCACCGCCAATACGCTATCATAAAACTCGTGTTTTATCACCAGTTTGTCCGATTCCCAAATTTCTTTAATATACCCCCCGAATTTTACTTCCACAGCTTTATCGTATTTTCTTAATTCCCATATACCCCCGGTTGTAAGCCAATTATCCGGCAGCTCTACCTGGTATCC
>CAZMPR010000109.1:4020-5282 GCA_964568265.1 uncultured Clostridiaceae bacterium
AGAAACTCCATGGAAAAATAATAGACTTGCTTTTCCTTATTTTTTTTATATCTGTTATTTGTTAAAATTCTATTTTCATTGCTGTATTTTCTTACAACATTTCCAATAGCAAGATAAATATTTAATTTGCTTGCATCCTTCAGTTCTACTCCGAAATTTCCTCTCAATTCATCTAAAATATCATCTTTCAAACTTTTTGTGTCCGTAGGTTTTGTTAAGGCCATTATTTTTCCCCCATTATTTTCTCATATAGCTTTTTATATTCGTTAGAAGATTTTTGCCAACTATTATCTAATCTCATGGCACTATACATTATTCTTCTCCATGCATCCTTGTTATCATAAAATTTAAGCGCATAGCTTATTGTATCATTCAATTCATCTGCATTATAGTTTTTAAAACTGAAACCGGTACCTTCACAGGTAAATTCGTTATACGGAATTACCGTATCCTTGAGCCCCCCTGTTTCCCTCACTACAGGTATAGAGCCATACTTTGATGCTATCATTTGGCCTAAACCGCAAGGTTCAAATAATGAAGGCATTAGGAAAATATCTGATGCGGCATATATTTTATGCGCTACTCTGTCGTTAAACAATATTTTTACGGATATATCCTTAGGATATCTATTGTTAAATTCATAAAGCATTTCCTCATAATGTTTATCCCCGGTTCCCAATATAACAACCTGCGCACCTTTTTTTATTATATCCTCCATTTTTGTAAGTACCAGATCCAGCCCTTTTTGTTTAACAAGCCTTGTTACCATACCTATAAGCGGAATTCTTTCCCCTACATTCATGCCTAATTCTTCCTGCAATCTCAATTTGTTTAATACTTTTAAATCAAAAGTCTCTTCATCATATTTTTTAAATATATAAGGATCAGAAGACGGACTATAAATGCTGTAATCAATACCGTTTTCTATGCCGAAAAGTTTATCATCTTTAGCACGGAGAATATCATCCAGCCTTTCACCGTATAAAGGTGTTTTAATCTCCTCTGCGTAATTGTGGCTGACGGTGGTGATTATATCAGAATAATTCAAACCACCCTTCATAAAACTTACTCCGCCGTAAAACTCCATGCCGGAGGTATTAAACTCTTCAGTTCTAAATCCCAACAGATCCTCCCATATTTCACTGGGGAAAACACCCTGATAGTACAAATTGTGAATGGTAAATATCGTTTTTATATCGTTATATTGAGGATAATCGATTCTTATCATAGGTGCTATCATTCCGGTATGCCAGTCATGGCAG
>CAZMPR010000110.1:0-5271 GCA_964568265.1 uncultured Clostridiaceae bacterium
TCATCCAATACAACATATGCTCTTTCTTCTTTGAAATTAGTTGAAATGAAATACTCTAACCTCAGTGACGTCTTTCCGTTTTTAGCTAAATTTATTCTGCTTAAATCCCCCGTCACATCGGAAGAGGTACCCATAAAAAATACTTTACCCGTCTCTAAATCATCAATTACAATTCTTTTATCTGTTTCTTTATCAAAGTCGTCATAGTCATCATAAATGTAATCTTCTTCTATAAAGCTGCCAAATGACTCAAATGGATTGTCAGTAATAATAGGCTCGTATGCATTATTATAATAAAAGGCATCTTTAGCTCCTGATTGGCTTCCGTTACTGAATACTTCTAAAGATATTTGCCCGCTTAACAAATCGCCAACATCCTTAGCCATGGATAACTGACTTACCAATAGCTTCTTCGGATTATCCTTTAACTTCATAAGAAAGCCGTTTAAATCCTTATAGGTACCTTTATATGGCAAAGATACCGAGAGACTATCAACTTCCACACCCTCAATTTTAATAATTTGAGGATTAGAAAAGCTTATATTGGGTATTATCAGATTACTTTCGTAAATGATTTTATTGAGTTCATGCATTATTTCAGGCTGATTGATGCCGGAATAATATTTTTTGTTTAATCGCTGATACTCACTGCTTAACTCGGCCAATTGTTTGTTTAGGGGTGCTTCTTTTGCTAAAACCGTATTGATTTGTGAAAACTTATCTAAATCCTTTATCTTTTCATCCTCAATTTGTAATAGATTTTTTTGCTGAGGTGTAAGTAAAAACTTATAGAAAACAAATATCAAAACCACCATAAGTAGCAGCAGGAGGAGACTTTTTTCTTTTTTACTCATATTAATTTTTAGTTTCTTTGGATTTAGCTTCATCTTTGCGTTCATGGTTCTCCTCCTCTTCAAAGAATTTTATATCCATGGTAAAATTATAATAGTTATCGTTATAAGAAATTTGGGGAACAAAAACTTCTTCAAACACATCAAGGTTATTAATATTATACTGAAATTGTGCAATAGCCTCTTTAGCCAAAGAATTACCTTCAATCTTTATTGAATCATAATTCAACACCATATTTCTTAAAAATAGATCCGCAGGGATAGCATTTCTGATTGTTGATAATAGACCTTCATTTATTATATCTTTTTCCCTTACATAATCATCTAATGTCTTTAATTTGGATACGCTTTCCTTTAGCTCTTCAACATTAGCTTCTTTTTCATGGATCTCCTTGATTTTTTCATTTGTTTCGAATCTTTCAACCTGTTGTTTTGACTCTAACAGATCTTTATTCGCTCTTCTTATAATTATAAAATTATAAGCAGCAAGAAAAATCATGACCAGCGAAATTGCCAGTGCGGTTCCATAAATTAAATTACTTTTATTAATTCTTTTTTCTGTTCTTTTACTATAGGCAGAAAAAAAGTTTAAGTCCTTCATTTATAACGCCCCTCATCGTCTCTCAACAATGCGCTGATGCAGTTGATATATTTGTTTATGTCATTTTGAATATAAATCTTATCAAGTTTCTCAATCAATAATACCGGTATATTATAATAACGTGAAAATAGCTTATCTACACCTATTATGCCCGATAATCCTCCAAATAAAAGTATGCTTTGTATATCATTACCAGCCTCTTGAGCCATATAATATCTAAAAATCCTGTCTATTCTTTCCATTATACCCTCAAGGCCTGTTCTCATTATATTTAACAGTCTATTATAATCCGTATATCCCTCATCTACAATGCTTATATCTTTTATTTCTTTTTTCTTTTCCAATACTTCATGTTTTTCTAAGGTTAACAATTCTTCCAAGCTGCTGTCCAGTTCCGCCCCGCCGATATCCAATACTCTGCAAAACTGCATCTTGCCGTTTTTTATTATAGTAATGCTTGTACTGCTGTAGCCCAAATCAACTGTTGCTATAGTCTTATCCTCTATGGAAATATCATCATTTATTCTGCCGGAATATTTTATAAGCTTCCACAATGCATTGCATTGATAATCCAAGACCATTGGTCTGAGTCCCAGTTCTTTGATAAATGAAAAATGTCCGTCTACAACTTCCCTTGGAATAGCAACCACTAAAGTATTAAGCTTATCCGCTCCGCCTACATTAACTTTGTCCAAAGGCTTATGCTGAACAATATATTTGCCGGCATCCATGGGGAGGTATTCAGGAAGCTGATATTGAAGCAACCCGGTTATTTCTTTGTCTCCCAGCAATGGAAAAACTATCTCCCGTGTCACAATTGAAGTGCTTTTAATGTTTATAAAACAATCTCCCGCTTTTATTTTATTATTCCTAAGCTCTTCTTTAGTTACGTTTAGCAGTTCCATCTCATTTTTAATATAGCCATTCTCATAAGAATCAAAAGGTGTTTGATAAGAGAAGGATTTAGTCACTCTAACTCCGTCTTTATAAACTCTTCCTTCTATTATTTTTGTTTCATAAGTGCCCAAATCAATTGATATCAATTTATCCCTCCTATCTAACTCTACAAGTTTACATTAATCTTATGTTTTTTAGCCAAATATTCTTTAACGTCTTTTATATCATTATCTGATAGGGCTGTGTTATATATTATTAATTCATAAATGCTTTGTTTTGATGCTGAATCGCCTAAATAAAGTACACCGTTAGTTTCCTTAGTCAGATTAAAAGTCAATTCCTGCTCAACGGGAGTTAGTGTTTTTTGAGGTACATCTAACATTAACTTTATTTTACTTTTAGTGCTTATTTTTTGCAGTCTCCCAGTTATAATGCACTTCTCATTAGTATCCAAATCTCTATAAATACTTTTACTAATGGTATTTGAGTTACTAACCTTAAATTCCAATTCATTTCCATTATTAAATATCAGTTCAAATCCTCTACCGGCGCTGCTGATCCTTTTTACTAAATTCTGCTTATTTAGTATAGTATCATTATTTTTATATACAATAAAAATTGTAAAATTCTCGGCACTGCTGATTGGGTCATAATTGTTTGAACCATTTTTTATTGTAGCCTGTGAATTTTCAAGCATTATCGCCCTGCCGTCATTTATATAGTCTATATACATTTTATTGCCCGCATAGGTTTGGCTGAATGTTTTTGAATAATCCTTCCAATTACCTATTTCTGCCTTATCTTCATAGAAAGCATTTGAACTGTTCCTTAAAGTATACGGGTCCATATGAAAAGTAAGGTTAGTACTTAACACAGGCGGTCCCATTATATATATTTCTTTACTTTCAACCTCAATCCCATATTTACCTGATAATGCAACAGGTATTACAGAATATACAATATGTTTATTGATATAAGCACCTAAATCATCCAATCTTTGTTTTTCATAGTCAAAATCACTTTCCTGTTTTATTTGTTCATAGTCATCCGGCCATTTTGGAAACTTAATTTTATAATTAAGATCCTCCTCGGATATATTTGGAACATAGCCTAAAAAACCATCTTTTGAGGCATACCATTGATAAAGGTTCATAGAATGGTTATCATTTTCTTCTATTCTATTATATCCCGTTATGATATCATTGTTCCAATATATGGCAGTATCCCCTCCTTTTAATGTATTCCCATTACCATCACGTATTTCTATATCTTTAACGAAGGGCATCTTTTCCCTTTCATCAAATCTTTGAGGTTCTTCCCCAATAAATACTGTAAATCCTTTGTTGGTAGTTCTTATACCATTAATAGTTTTTCCAAAGACTTCAATTTCACTATTCATAGGCGAATCGGTTAAACGACCGCTATAATAATCATATATACTGTCTTTAGCATTTTTGATTGAAATATCTATCTCCTTTTGTGCATTGAGATTAGCATTATTAATTTCTTCTGCCTTTTTTATATTTGTATAACCCGATATTGCAGACGGCAAAAATATAGTTGTTATAAGCCCCAATATAAATAAAGTCATTATAGCTTCTATAATAGTAAATCCTTTTTTGCCCATAATGCACAACACCACCTTATTCATTAGGTCCGGTTATAGCCCAGTATTCCTCTAAAATGATATGATTTATATCATAAAAAACTTTTTTCAATCCTGTTTTATCTATTACTTCTGTAGTTGAAACGCTCTTTGCATGCTTTTGAAGCTCACCTTGGATAAAATTCAATTCTTTTCTATCATTTGAATCACTTGAAAAACCTATTACAAATACCCTGATATTTTCTTTATTATCACTATCTTTTATATCTCCTAATTTTTTTGATATCTCAGTTATATAACCTTTACTCAGTTCATCGCTCTTACTTCCGTTACCGGCATAAAAGCCTACTGCTTTATCCGTCTTTTTATTTGTCTGTGTTGGTTTGCCCTTGTTATTATATTCATAATAGTATCCTGTAGTTAAAGGAGTCGCATAACTGGAACTTGAAGCACCGTACCAATGATTCTCGTCAATATTTATATCCTCTAAAACAAAATCATAACTTTTATTTTTATAATAATATACGCTGCCAAAAGTAGGTACCCCATCCATCAGAAGTATCATATATTTAGGAACATCCTTTTTCAGTATTTCTTCACCGTCTTCATTTATCATCGGCTCCATTTGGTTATATTCATCAAACCTGTAATATGCTCTTCTTATACCGTCACCCACGTTTGTTCCCCCTACAGCCGATAGACGGTCTATTCTATTACTTATATTAGTTCTGTTTGCTTGTATGTTCATCCATTCACTATAAGAATTAGCTGTTTCATTGAATGGGATGATAGTAATGTTGGCAAACTCCAAATTACCTAATTTTTTAACCAATTCCTTTGCCTCATCTTTTAAAATTTCAATACGTTTAGGATCACTGGAAGTTAACGTACCACCTTTTTTTGTCCCTGCCATATTATTCTCCATGCTGCCGGATATGTCCAATACCATAGCCACCGCTACTTCCGTATCCACACCCATAGGTCTTTCTTCTGTCCTGTAAAATATAACCGTTGCAGCCTTTTTATAATCTCCTCTGTCCACAACCTGAAGACTGCTTAATGCTTTTATTGCGTATTTTGTTTCTATGGTTTCGGTTATTTTTACACCATCGTATACTTTACCTATTATTGTGAATTCCAAAGAGTCGGTACCCGGGTTATCCTGTTCTTTATTTGCCTCTTTATCAAAAACTATTTCATAAATAACGTCCAAGCCGTCAGGATTCTTTTTCTTTTCCAGTATTTTTTCCAATGTATAATATCCTCGTATACTATGTTTAGAAGTGCTTTTTATTAAGTCTTCTAAGCATATTTTT
>CAZMPR010000111.1:0-5254 GCA_964568265.1 uncultured Clostridiaceae bacterium
TTGAAATACCTGTAATCTAAGTTTTATTTGGGAAATTTTCTTCTTTCGTTACAGATACGGACTTCAGTCCTCTCCACGTTTTTTGGAGCGGACTATTATAAAAAAATTAAAACCTTTCTAATCTGACGGGACGCTTTAGATAACCTAAAAACAACGGATGAGTGCTGCCTGAATAATTTCGCAACCCGGCGACGGCTATTTGGCTGTTATCGTGGGTTTTGGTAAAGTATTCACAGGTATTTGTATCGATGAAAGCTGTATAGATTGTATAATCATAAGTTCCTTTATCTGTAAGCACTACACCTTTTGGAATTGAGACACTTTCTGTTATATGAAAACAGGTCATTATCGCATTTATTCTGCTTTCCGGCACAAGACAATGGGTTTTTAAAAATGCTGTTCTTACAAACCTCTCCGGTGAGGTATATCCTCCGGGCAGCGATACTGTTCCGCCGGCTTGGCCAAAGGTTGTTAATTTTACGTCCCCCCAGGCAGCCTCTTCTTTTTGTACAGAAGATACCTCAAGATAATTCCGTAGATTAGTCATATGCCAGTTAAAATCTGGACTGTTTGCCAAAATGCCGATGGGGTTATTAAATATCTCCAGGCCGTTTTTTGTTTGTTCAATTACCGCGCACCCACCGCTTCTGTCCGTGGCAATCCAGTGTAAAGGCGCGGCGATTTTGGTAATGGGGTCCGGCGCGCCGACTATATAAATGTTTTTTATCAAGCTATATAATTCCTTTACACTGCTGCATCTGCCTAATAGAAAATGCAGAAAATCCAAGGACGACACAGGCTCCCTGCCGGAAATATCGAACGCGGCTTCGTAATCTGCATATCCAGCAAAGTATAATGCAGCGGCGGCGAATCCGTTTTCATTCACGCCGTCAAAAAATCCTAGTATTCCCTCGGTTTCCTGACCGATACCTATAAAACTGTATCGGTTTTGGTATTCTTTTGCGGTTGAAGAGTCACGCCATCGGTAACCTTTTGGCATTACGATGATACCGGGCTCTATGTCGTGAGAAAAATCCATATTTCTGCCGAAAAAGTTTTCATTGTTGCGGGATTGTAAAGTCAATGCGGTACACATAGTTTCACATCCTTATTTATTCTAATAAAAATAAGTCCTTTTTTAAGAGAAAAATTCCTTTCACTTAACAAAATATGCACGGGTAATGTTTATGTTACATTGAACCGTCAGGTCTTGTGTTGGGATAGGGTAATCTGTTATATAAAAGTTTTATAACTTACTTTCATCTATGAATAGGCATGGTTATATAGTAAAATAAAGTCAATATACAAATAGTTAATGCTTTTATACAGGTGTGTTAATTTAATAATAAAAATTCTATATAAAAATATTGATCAGAATCGAGATGTTTAGTAATGGTAAATATTTTGAGCTTAATTGAAGGCCTGACTGATAAGGATGATAAGTATGCTTACGAATGTCTTAAGCAGCTTGAAGCGGAGAGTGCGGATACCGAAGAGGTTTATGATTTTTTTGATATTTTTGCAAATATGATCGATAGCAAGAATTCTTATATCAGAACAAGAGGAATGCTGCTTATTGCCGCTAATGCTAAATGGGATATAGGGAATAAGATTGAGAAGGTTATAGAGAGGTACTTGGAGCATATAAAAGACACAAAGCCTATCACGGCAAGGCAATGCATTAAAACACTACCTGAAATAGTAAAGCATAAGCCGGGGTTAAAAGGGCGAGTTTTAGATGCCCTTCATGGAGCGGATATTTCCGGATATAATGAAAATATGGGCCCCCTTATTTTAAAGGATATTCAAAAGGCTGTAAAAGAGATAAGCAGATATTAACGGTTAAGGAGTGAAATACTTATGAAAAAGTTTATTATTGAAGAAGAATTTTGGGAGCTGTTTCCCAAAGCGAAAATCGGTGTGGTTGTTTTCCACGGTATCGACAATTCAATAAAGGATACCGGAAAGTATGAGGAAATTTTGAAAGCGGCCGAAAAGCAAGCACTTGCTTATCTGACAGATGATGTGTTGAGCAATAATGGTGTGGTAAAAGTTTGGAGAGAGGCGTTCCAAAAATTCAAAACTAAAAAAGGTGCAAGGGCATCGATAGAAGCTATGCTTAAACGTGTTCAAAAAGGGAATGGCGTAGGTAACATTAATCCGGCTGTTGATATTTATAATTCTGTATCTTTGAAATACGCTTTGCCTTGCGGCGGCGAAGATATAGATACTTTTGCGGAAAATATGAGATTAACAAAAGCTGTCGGCGATGAAGAATTTATAACACTCGGCACGGATAAAAGTGAACCGCCCTATGAGGGGGAAATAATCTACAAAGATGATGTCGGCGCCATATGTAGGTGTTGGAATTGGCGAGAGTCCGTTAGAACAATGTTGACTGAAGTAACTAAAAATGCTTTCTTTTGCATTGAGTCCATTGATGAAAGCAGGGTGGCAGACTTGGAAAATGCAATAGATGAATTGTCAAATTTGGTTGAGGAAAATTTGGGAGGCGTATATAAAAAAGCTATCCTTGATATAGATAATAAAGAGATAATAATTGACGAAGAATAGTTTTTATTGAGGTTCCCAATGAACTTAAGATAATTTACCGACTGATTTGCGGCTGCATGATAATGTTTTCAATCCAGTTATATAAGTAATCGTATACTTCTTCTTTGTTAGTTTCATTTAGTATTTCATGCCTGCAGTCTTTAAACAGTTTAAGGGTTACATCGGAAATATTCAAATCATTATATTGTTCATAAAGTCTTTTTACCGAGCGGCCATATTTGCCCACCGGGTCCATATCGCCGGATGCGATTAAAATAGGCAATGATTTTGAAATATTTTTTAATCTGTCCGGCTTATACAATTTATTAAATCCCTTAAAAAGATTATAGTAAAAATCTATGGGGGCCACGTAGCCGCACAACTTGTCATTTATATACTTATTCACTATTTCCTCGTCTCTGCTGAGCCAATCTAAAGGGGTCCTCTTATCTTTGATTCTGTTGCCGTAGGAGCCGAAGGATAGTTTATCTATGAACCTTGCTTCTTTTTTATTGTCGAAGAATATGTTTTGAATGCTTGTCAGAACATAAGCCGCTTTTACGTCAAAACCGTCTTGCTTTGCCGAGCCTGATAAAATGATGCCATCTATATCATCTGAATATTTTATTATGTATTCTTGCCCGATAAAGGAGCCAAAGCTGTGGGCAACTATAAACAGGGGAAGTCCGGTATATTCTTTTTTTATGAAATCTGATATCATTTTTTCATCTTCTACAATACTATAGAAGCCGTTTTCGCCTAAATAACCGGGGATGTCGGTTTCTTTCAAAGTATTGCCGTGACCCCTGTGATCGTTTGCATATACTATAAAATCTTTTTCGTTGAGATAGTTTGCAAAATCATTATATCGTTTTGAATGCTCCGCCATACCGTGAAAAATCTGTACAATTCCTTTGGGCTCCACAACATTATCCCAAACTCTTAAGCAAATTTCCGCGTTATCTTTACCTTTAAAGAAGGATTCTTTATAAGTTTTCATATTATTCACCCCCACTTATTATAACTATGTAAAAAATGAGTGTACGACAATGGATATGATATAATTATATTGGAAAAACAAAGGAAAGTAAAACTTTGGAGGTAGCAATGGAAAAGAAATATATTATGGCTTTTGATCAGGGTACCACAAGTTCGAGAACAATAATTTTTAATAAATCAGGTAATATAGTGAGTAAGGCACAAAAAGAGTTTAAACAGATATATCCAAAACCAGGCTATGTAGAGCATGACCCTATGGAGATATGGGCGACCCAATCAGGAGTGGCGAGAGAAGCACTTGAAATCGCAGGTATCAAAGGAGAGGAAATAGAGGCCATCGGTATTGGCAATCAAAGAGAAACAACGATTTTATGGAATAAAACTACCGGCAAGCCGATTTATAACGCTATAGTTTGGCAGTGCAGAAGGACGGCAGATATATGTGATGAGCTGAAGGCAAAAGGTTTGGAAGAATACATAAGAAATAATACAGGTCTCATACTCGATGCATATTTTTCCGGAACAAAGATTAAGTGGATACTTGATAATGTGGAGGGTGCGAGAAAATTAGCGGAGGAAGGGCAATTGTTATTCGGAACGGTGGATACTTGGCTTATATGGAATCTGACAAGGGGCAAAGTACATATAACGGATTATTCCAATGCCTCAAGGACCATGCTTTATAATATTAAGGAGCTTAAGTGGGATGAGGTCATATTGAAGGCATTGGATATACCGGCGCAAATCCTTCCGAAAGTAAGGTCTTCATCGGAAATTTACGGATATACGGACATAAATATATTTGATGGTATGGAGATTCCAATAGCAGGTATTGCAGGTGACCAGCAAGCCGCTCTCTTCGGGCAGAATTGTTTTGAGCCTGGAATGGCAAAGAACACCTACGGTACAGGTTGCTTTATGTTGATGAACACCGGTCATGAGCCTGTGCAATCAAAAAACGGACTGCTAACGACTATTGCCTGGGGAATAGACGGTAAGGTCGAATATGCTCTGGAAGGCAGCATTTTTGTAGCGGGGGCTTCAGTGCAATGGCTTCGCGATGAATTGAAACTTATAAGGACAGCGGCGGAATCCGAATATTTTGCGATGAAAGTGGAAGACACCAACGGAGTCTACGTGGTGCCTGCTTTTGTGGGGATTGGCGCCCCATATTGGGATATGTATGCAAGAGGAGCTATATTGGGGCTGACAAGAGGGGCGAAGGCAGAGCATATTATAAGGGCCACATTGGAATCCATAGCATACCAGACAAAAGATGTCTTAAGGGCTATGGAAGAGGATTCCGGCATCAGGCTCAAATCCCTTAAAGTAGACGGAGGAGCCGTGGAGAATAATTTTTTGATGCAATTTCAAGCAGACATACTTGGAACAAGCGTGGAGAGACCGAAGATAGTGGAAACCACGGCTTTGGGGATGGCATATCTTGCCGGTCTGGCCGTGGGATTTTGGAAGGATAAAAATGATGTGTTAAAGAATTGGCAATTAGATAAGATATTTAACCCTTCCT
This sequence comes from uncultured Clostridiaceae bacterium, assembly GCA_964568265.1. Classification (GTDB taxonomy): domain Bacteria; phylum Bacillota; class Clostridia; order Lutisporales; family Lutisporaceae; genus JAAYKT01. The sequence continues at coordinate 5,081 of CAZMPR010000111.1, forward strand.
TTGATGATGTAAAGATAGAAATGCTTTATAAAGGATGGGCAAAGGCGGTAGAAAGATCTTTAAAATGGGAAGTATAATTAGATGAGATAAATTATAAGGAATTAAAGTAAGGAGGTTAACTTATGGTTGAAAAGAACAATAGCGAATCGATAAAAGAAATATATTTAGCCGGAG
>CAZMPR010000112.1:0-5223 GCA_964568265.1 uncultured Clostridiaceae bacterium
GAAAAGATGTTGAAAACCTGCCAAGTGTTAAATCCTTGGAAGAGAACATAAATAAAGTAAAAGAAATTTTAAAAGACTCTGAAGATGTGGTGTATAAAGAGTTTATGGTAGGGAAGGAACAAAAACTACCTTTTACCCTTGTATACATAGATGGAATGACTGATAACAGTGTTATTATCGGCTCAATATTAAATCCCTTGATGGTCTATGCCAGAGAAACACCTCCGGAGGCTCCCAAGCTGGCAGAAAAGCTTTATGAATTGGTTAAATACGGTACCATATCCACCGGTGAAGTTGATGAAACCGAGAATATAAATGAGGCAGTACTTTCCATTCTAATCGGTGATTCGGCACTTTTCATAGATGGCTCGAATAAAATATTGATATTAGGTGTGAAAGGCTGGCCGGCCAGAAGTGTTGAGGAACCTACTACAGAGCCTGTTATAAGGGGCCCGAGAGATGGATTTGTCGAGACCTTCAGAATGAATACCGCCTTGGTGCGAAGAAGAATTAGGGATCCGAAGCTAAAGCTGAAACAAATGAGAATAGGCAAAAGAAGCCACACAGATGTGGGTGTATTCTATATTGAGGGTATAGCCAAACAGAAACTGATAGATGAGGTGATAAGAAGACTTGATACAATCGATATTGATGCCGTGCTGGACAGCGGCTACATAGAACAGCTCATAGAAGACAACCCATATTCACCCTTTCCCCAGATAGCTACAACGGAAAGGCCGGATGAGGTAGCCGGGGAGCTGTATGAGGGACGGGTGGTCATATTAGTTGATAATTCACCTTTCGCCTTGATAGTGCCCACTACAATCAACAGCCTGTATCAATCTCCCGAAGATTATTATGACAGATGGATAATAGCTTCAGTTCTAAGATTTATCAGATTTACGGCAAGCTTTCTTGCTTTGGTTATGCCTTCATTATATGTGGTTTTTACATCCTACCATACAGGTATACTTCCTACTAAATTAGTGCTTTCAATAGCGGCTTCCAGAGAAGGTGTGCCTTTTCCGGCAATCATTGAAGCCTTTATTATGGAATTCACCTTGGAACTATTGAGAGAAGCAGGCCTGAGGCTGCCTTCCACAATAGGGAATACCATAGGCATTGTGGGCGGCTTGATAATCGGTGAAGCTGCTGTAAGGGCGGGAATAGTTAGCCCCATAATGGTTGTAATAGTTGCCGTAACGGCAATAGCTTCTTTTGCAAATCCCAGCTATAGCCTATCGGTAGGCTTCAGGCTTCTGCGGTTTGCCTTAATAGCCGCTTCGGGGATTTTAGGGCTTTATGGATTGATGCTGGGTTTGATATTGATACTTGTTCATCTTGTAAAACTGAAGAGTTTTAATGAACCTTACCTCACACCCTTTGTAGCCGTCAATTGGTCGGATTATAAGGATACGGTATACAGGGCGCCTTTGTATAAAATGATTAAAAGACCGATAAGGATTTCTCAAGATAAAGTACGTATGAAGGATAACAGAAAAAGCTTATTAAAAAAGAATAAAGGGGGTAACAAGAATGATACCAGATGACGATATTATATCCCCTTATCAAATAGCCATGATAGTGATAATGGTGCTGACCGGCGCCGGTGTATTTTCCTTACCCCGTACTTTAGCCGAAACCGCAGGTTCAAATTCAATGATTGTATTATTGGTTGGCGGACTCGTTGTATTAGGATCAATGTTTATTATTATAACACTTAACTGCAGATTTCCCGGTAAAACACTGCCGGAATATAGCAGAGAAATAGTAGGGAAAATCCCTGCAAAAATTCTTACAATAATTTATGTATTTTATTTCTTGTTATTTATAGGGTTTGAAATAAGAGTAATCAGCGAGATTGTTAAATTATTTCTCCTACCCGATACGCCGGTAGAAGTGATTATGCTGTGCATGATACTAACATCCACCTATGCGGTAAGAGGGGGAGTAGAATGTATAGGCAGGACTACGGAACTTTTTTTTCCGCTGCTTTTTATTCCATTTGCACTTATACTTCTGCCCGGGTTGACGGATGTGGATTTCAGCAATTTGCTGCCTGTCTTTTACGGATTTGAAAAAAAGCTGCTAAAGGCCTTACCCGGTTTGGCGCTGAGTTTTGCAGGATATGAAACCCTTCTCTTTTATATGGGATTTATGAAGGAGCCAAGAAAGACTTATAAATATACATCAACCGGATTAGCTTTCGTCATAGCCTCATATATGATAATAACTGGCTTATGTATCAGTAAATTCGGCATTGAATGGAATAAAAAAATGATATGGCCAGTATTAGGTTATGTAAGGAGTATCAATTTACCGGGGCTGTTTATAGAAAGGCTGGACGGAGTGATGTTAGGCATATGGATACTTGCCATATACACGACTGTAATTATATTGTACTTTGCCCTCACTTTTTCACTGTCGAAAATTTTTGAAACAAAAGAACAAAAGCAGTATACCTTACCAATGGTTCCTTTTGTATATTTTGCCTCCTTAATTCCCCTAAGCCCGAAGGAAATACTAAGGATGCCTGTATATATAAATCAATATTTAGGCAGTGTGGTGATATTTATTATACCGACTTTTTTATTGATATTAGCTTTTGTAAGAAAAAAAGGGGGGGGGAAATCGTGAAAAGCCTTAAGGTATTTATATTGGTTTTATGCTCCATACTGATTACCGGGTGTTGGGGGATAATGGAGATAGAGGAAAGAGGCTTTATCTTGTCCCTCGGCATTGATAAGGTATCGGATGGAGATGAGAGGGATAATAATAAGTACGAAATATCCATAGTTAACCCTGATACGGCAGAATCAGAGGAGGGAAAGGTTTTAAAATCTACAGTTCTGAGTACAAAGGGTTCTTCTTTTAACATTGGCATAATGAATTTAATGGAGAAGTATTCAAAAATGCTTAATTATGAACATACCCAAGTGTTTTTATTAGGTCAAAGCTTGTTGGAAGATGAGGAAATGGTGAAAAGCATTTTGGATACACTAACGAGAGATCGTCAGTTTCATACCAGCATGCTGATTCATATGATACCGAAACCATATAAGGTGGGAGATGTATTAAACACAGTCCCCAAAACAAAAGAATTAACAACATTCTACATAAAAGGGATAACAGACCATGAACTGCAATCCGCGCGAATAGGCAAAATCTTATTTCATGATTTTATAAAATTGATATCTTCCACTGACGGGGATGCAGTAATACCAATTATTACCCCGTATGAAGACGAAGTAAAGGTATCGGGCATGGGTATTTTAAAGGATTACAGGTTTATAGGAAAGCTGGATCAAGATGAGACAATAGCTTATAGATGGTGCGATAACAGGGTTAAAGGGGGAGTAATTGAGGCTGAGGGTCCCGGCTATAATCCGACTTTTATATATCGTAAGTTCAAACGAAAAATAAAGCTGGAAAAGGTTGAAAATGATAAAGTTTATTTGAAATATATAATGAAAGCCCAGGGGGCCGTTGAAGAATACACTTTAGACGGCAGGCTTATAGATAATGGTGTTATAAAAAAGCTGGAAGAACAAATGGAAGAGTATATGAAGTCACAATGTATAGCGCTTATAAAAAAGATGCAGGAAGAATATAAGGCTGACCTGATTGGTGTAAGAGATTATTTAAGCAAGTTCCATCCTCAATTATACGAAAGGGTTTCCGGGGAATTTGATGAATTTTTTCAAAATAAGTTGGAAATAGATGTAGATATAAGTATAAAGGTTAGAAGAATTGGGAAAATTCTATAATAAAGCGGAAAGTAAAAGACTGGGAGGAAAAATGAAATATAAAACTTTAGCCTTTATTCTAATAACCTTGTTTCTATTCGGACTTTTTATGAATATATACATAAACACCGACAACAATTTGGCCAGCATAAAAAATAAAATAATTCGCTTACATGTAGTTGCAAACAGCGACTCCTTATCAGATCAGGAAATAAAACTGAGGGTAAGGGATGTGGTTTTAAGAGAAATGAAACCGGTTTTTAAGGACCTTACCGACACGGATAAAGCAAAAGTCGTTATAATGGATAATCTGGGATTTATAAAAACAACAGTCCAAAAAGAATTAGAAAGCTTGGGGAAAAACTTTCCTGTAGAAGTAGAACTGGAAAAATGCGAATTCCCCAACGTCAAATACGGGGAACTCATTTTCCCCCAGGGAGAATATCAAGCCTTAAACATAAAAATAGGCAAAGGAGAAGGCAAAAATTGGTGGTGCGTCATGTTCCCTCCTTTGTGCTTTACCGATATGGCCCAAGAAGTTGTGTTGCAAGAGGAAGAACTGAATGAAGTCTTGACGCCTAAAGAAATCGAATTGCTTAAAAACGGAATTCAAGAAGAAATTCCAATAAAAATAAAATTCAAAGTTGCAGAAATCTATAAATCTTTTAATGAAAAAATCACAAAACTGATAAGAAAAGATACCGAAAATATTAAGTAAGTGAATAAATAACCTCCTGCTGTAAAAAATAATTAGCAGGAGGTGCTTATTTTTTGAAAAATTACAGATTCATTATAATTACAATAATGTTACTCGTTGTTTTTATCAGTTTATCTTTTTTAGGTTATTTTGAAAATGTTTATAAGGGCTTGGAAGCTCTCGTTTTAAAATGGGGCTCTCAAGGCGATTATGTTTTTGTAGTACAGGATAAATTAAAAAGATGGGGATTTTATAACGGAAATATAGATGGAATATACGGATCCCAGACTATGAATGCCGTTACAAAATTTCAACAAAAACACGGTCTAAAAGCAGACGGTATTGTAGGCGATCAAACCGCTAAAGCTTTGGGTATGAATTTGCCTACAGCCGGAGGAGGCGGGGGCGGCGGAAGCAGTTCTCGAGATAACGAAGCCTATACCTTGGCACAGTGCATACACGGCGAGGCCAGAGGCGAACCTTATATAGGGCAGGTTGCCGTTGGCGGAGTAATAATGAACAGGGTAAGAGACCCTCAATTTCCCAATACAATTGCAGGCGTTATATTCCAACCGGGGGCATTTACCGCTGTTGATGACGGTCAGATGTTTCAGCCGCCGGGAGAAACTGCTACAAAAGCAGCTCAGGATGCCTTAAATGGCTGGGACCCGTCGGGGGGTGCTATGTACTATTATAACCCTGCAAAAACCACAAATAAATGGATATGGTCTAGGCCTGTAATAAAAGTTATCGGTAAACACTATTTTGCAAAGTAGGAGG
>CAZMPR010000113.1:0-5210 GCA_964568265.1 uncultured Clostridiaceae bacterium
CAAGCATTAAGCCTCCGGTTGTATAAATATATCTGAAATCTCCGGTAGCAACGCCCTTATCCACAATATTTCCCATAAATTTTGGAAGCAGCAATTCGGAAAAAACCCCTAAAAGGGTTAATATCAACACCCCAATAACCTGCCAAACATAAGGCTTCAAGTATTTTAAAAGTTTTATCATGAAGTCCCTCCATATAAAGAAATCATTCTAAGTACTACTTAATGCTAACATATAAATGTGCAAGATAAAATAGTAGGATCAAACACTATATATTAAAAGTTTGGCATATTCAAGATTTAGGGATAATTCCGCTTTGTTCAAACTATTTTTAAGTTTTTGCAAGCTTTTCTGGATATCCTCGTATTGCTTTTGGGAAATCATTTTGAATTCATACTTCAACTTTGCATATTTCAAATTTTTCTCTTCCTCGACTATTTGTTGTTTTAAATCCTCAATTTCTTCAATGCTTTCTTTGATTACCTCTATTGCTTTTTCAAAATTTTTATCAAAGGTTTCCACAGCCTTATTGTATTCTTTATCAGCCTTCTCATACTCCCACTTGGCTTCCTCGTATATCTCCGTCAATTCATTTATTTTCTTCTCCGAAAGATTATCTAAATTATATTTATCGTATCTTTCTCCTATAAGATTGTAATTTGTTAAGGCAGCTGATCTCTGATTTTTCTTTTGCAACAAGGTCATATCATTTCTTATCAATTCCTTTTTTATCTGCGATAAATCAAGATTACCCAATGGAACCACTGTATTATCTAAGATTACTTCTATATTTCCCTCTCTTTTAATGCCCAACAGTTCCTTCAATTTGTCATTTGTATCTGTAAGGGTATCGCTTGTCTTGTCTGCGGATTTTATCTTGTTCTCTAAATCCTTTTTCTTTTCTTTGTATTCTTCAATTGAAATCAGATTTTTATCCATCCTTAATTCCAAGAGCTCCAATTCTTTCTTTAGGCTCTCTTTGTCGACTGATGCTTCATCTATTGACTTTTTGGCATTTTCAATATCAATAATCAAGCTTCTTAAGCTTATCTCCAAATTTGCCTTCATATTAACTTTGTCCAGAACTGCCTGGCGATATGAATGATAGGCTTTTTCGGCCTTTATTGTGGGTTCAACCTGTTCTGATATAAACTTTTCCATTGTGTTTGTAACCTTTATTTCCTTCGGTGCCGAACCTTCCGCAGCTTCATAGGCTTTATATGCTTTATCTATAGACTTATCCTTTGCCTTATATTCATATGAATTTTTTAAAGCAATCTTCATAGCTTCATCAAAGTTATATGATGTTTTCAGTTCGGCATTAACAGTAGTGTTCAAAGCCGCAATCAACAGCAACATTAAAAACAATCTTTTAAATCTCATTTCTTCACTCCTCGCATAATTTCATCACTCCGAGCGGAGGGCCTCTATAGGATTAAGTCTCGCCGCTTTATATGCCGGGTAAAGACCAAATACGACACCCACTAAAAGTGATATGCCAAAGGCTATGGAGGCCCAGGTCATGGAGTAAACCGCCGGCACCAATCCCAGCCCTCCTATTACAAATTTTATCACTGAGAACCCAAGAGCTATGCCCAGTATGCCTCCGATTCCGGTAACAACAGCAGCCTCTATAATAAATTGAGTTAAAATATTCTTTTTCTTAGCACCAATAGCTTTTCTGATACCTATTTCTTTTGTCCTCTCCGTGACGGACACAAGCATAATATTCATAATACCTATACCCCCAACAACAAGGGAAATGGCTGCGATACCACCCAAAACTATCATAAGGCTGCCCGTTACTTGATCCAGAGTTTCAAGCATTTGGCTTTGGTCAAAAACTCTGTAAGCATTTTCATTTTTATATATTTTAAATAAAAGTTCTTTCAGTTTTTCCATGGCAATACTCACATCTGCAGCATTTGCCGCTTCTACAGCAAAATCGCGTATGACAGAAGTATCGGCAATAGCCCTGGATGCGGTTATAGGAACTATTATCTGATCGTCCTCTGAGCGGGAAGAACCATCTGCCTTTTGCTCTAAGACACCGACAACTTTGAATATATGTCCCCTAATTTTTATTTTCTCCCCTACTGGATCTGTATCCTCGAATAAATCGTTTACAATTGATGTTCCTATCAAGGCAACATTTTGTCTGTAATCAATATCCAAATCAAGAATAAACCTTCCCTGTGTTGCATGGATATTTTTTATCGTTTCGTATTCAGGCGCAGTGCATATTATCGAAGTATCCTTATTCTTTGTACCGTATTTTATTTTCGCATTCGCAGTCAATTGGGGTGCCACCGCTTTTATTATATCGCCGTTTTCCTCCAAGAACTTTTTCAATTCTTCATAGGATAGGTTTCTGTTGCTGTTTCTTCCGGTAATGCTTATTTGTATCAGATTTGTGCCCATCTTTTGTATGGAATCCGTTATGCTTTTTGTACTGCCCTGCGCAAATGCTACTGCAGATATCACCGATGCTACTCCGATTATCACTCCCAGCATAGTCAGAAATGACCTACCTTTATTGCTTTTTATGCTTTTAACAGCCATCTTATATGCCTGAAAAAATCCCATCATATCACCTGCCTGTCATCAACTATTTCGCCGTCATTTATCTTTACAATCCTTTTTGAATTCCCGGCAATATCATTATCATGGGTTATGAGCACAATGGTATTACCCTTATCATGCATTTCTTTTAAAAGACCGATTATTTCATTGCCGGATTTTGTATCTAAATTACCTGTGGGCTCATCGGCAAAAATAATTGGCGGATTGTTTATAAGAGCACGCGCAATAGCAACTCTTTGCTGCTGTCCTCCGGATAGCTCATTGGGTTTATGCTCCGCTCTGTCACCCAAACCCACCAGTTGTAAGGCATTTTCCACCCTTGTATGTCTTTCCTTAGCGCGAATTCCTTGATATATGAGGGGCAATTCCACGTTTTCAAAGGCTGTTAATTTTTGAACCAGGTTAAAGCCCTGAAAAATAAATCCTATCTTTTGGCTTCTTATCTCAGCCAGTTCGTCATCATTTAAACTGCTTACTTCCACCCCATCAAGTATATAGGTTCCCGATGTGGGTATGTCAAGGCATCCCATCATATTCATGAGCGTCGACTTCCCTGAGCCGGAGGGACCGACAATAGCTAAAAATTCATTTTTCCCTATTGTCAGGTTTATATTTTTAAGAGCCGCTATTTCTAAATTACTGATTTCATATATTTTATACATATCTTTTATCTGTATCATAGAAGCCCTACCTCCTTGGCTGCGCAGTGTTCATGCGCATGGGCATTCCGCCGCCGTTAAAAAGGTTTCTTTCCTGCGTATTAGTTGTTGTGGAGTTTCTGCTTAGTTGGGGAAGGATTATTATGTCCCGTTCTTTCAAACCACTTAAAATTTCTATATTATCATCATTATTAATGCCTGTTTCCACATTTCTTATTACCGCTCCATCATAATACCCGCCTTGGACTCTGTTAACAGGGGCGGTATTTTGCTCTTCCCGGCTTTCTCTTTTTACTTGTTGGTTTTCTTCAGATGTAACGGTATCAATATTCTGCCTGCCTTCGGTATTTTGTCTGTCCTCGGTAGATTGTCTGCCTTCGGCAAATTGTCCGCCCTCGGGAAATTGTCTGCCCTCGGGAAATTGTCTGCCCTCGGGAAATTGTCTGCCTTCGTTATTTAGTCCGGCGTTTTGTTCATCGTTTTGCCAAAATTCCGCGGCTCTCTCTTCATTTTGGCTTTGCCTGCTTCTTTCAAAACTTTGTCTGTTGACGTTAGAAGTGATTTCGCTATTATCCCTATCCAAAACATAGACTATATTTGTATTTCCTCTTCTTTGCACTGCTTCTATGGGCACATATAGGGCATCTTTTTTCTCGTTTACGGTTATTTCCCCGTTCACATTCATACCGACCTTAAGACGGCTGTCAGCCTCGTTCAGCTTCACCTTGACAGGATACACCGCCACTCCGCTGTTTGAGGTTCCTTCCGAAGCTATTTGAGAAACGGTACCTGTGAGAGGCTTTGTTGTTGTCTCCGGCAATGCATCCACTGTCACACTAACCGGCTGGCCTTCAGCTATCTTGGCGATATCCAATTCGTCTATTGAAATCTGAAATTCCATCAAATTGTAATTAACAACTTTAAATACCGTTTGACCTTGTTTTATTGTTTTTCCTTCCTTAATATCCTCCAAAGCCAAAGTTCCGTCTATGGATGAGTATACTTTATACTTGGAAAGCTTATCCGATAAGTATTCCAATTGGATATTCATCTCCTCCAAACTCAGTCTGTTTGTTTCCAAGTCTATGGCCTTATCATCATCATTTTTTATTTTTGCAAGGATATCTCCTCTATTGACATATTGCCCCTTAATGGATTGAAAATCTGCGACAACCCCGGCAATATCTGATTTTACAGTCACAGTATCGAAATAAGATAATTTGGCGGCTTCATGACTTTTTAAAGTTATCCCATCAACTGTGATTTCAGCACTCCCCATCATTGTGTCATCAATATTTCCGGAATTTTTAAATGTAAATTCAATGTTATAAAGCTGTTCTTGAGATTCGTTATCCGGGGATGAGCTTATATAGGTAACATTTCCGCTATATCGATATACCTCACCTAATACACTGTCGAAGACAAATATATTGGCTCTTTGGTCAATTTCAATTTTATTTTTATATGAGTTTTTAAACGGAAGCACTAATTTGAATGAGCTCTTATCTGTTATTGTCATTAAAGCACTGTTTTGGCTTATGTTATCCCCATCTTTTATTTTGATATCCGTGACTTCACCCGATATAGGGGCCGCTATTTCACTGTCTTTCATTGATTCCAATAGCTTGCTCCTTGTCAATTCAGTCTTTGCAATGTTGTTTTGCAATTTCCTGATGTCTAACAGTGCCTCACCGTCATCAATCTCCATTATAGGTTCTCCCGCTTTTACCCAATCCCCGTCTTTAAAAAATATTTTCTTTATTGCACCTTCTACGTCAGAAGTTACGGTAAGTGTACTTGCTGATGCCAATGTTCCTGAACCGCTGATGATTACTTTTAAGTCGCCTCGTTTAACCTCAGCCGTTTGGCGTATCACTTCACCTTGAGACTGGCTACTTTTTTTCGTATAATAATATGTAACTGTTAGTGCAATGCCAATTGCCAATAAGAGAGCCGCTGTTTTCACAATT
>CAZMPR010000114.1:0-5144 GCA_964568265.1 uncultured Clostridiaceae bacterium
CCTTTGTATAAAAGCGAAGCTTTTACCGAGGCTGAAGGTTTGGATATGAACAGCATAATAGATGCGGAAAACAGGTTGAAAAGGTTTGCCCCTTATTTAGCCAAAGTCTTTCCGGATACAGCACCCTTAAAGGGAATTATTGAATCCCCCTTAAAAGAAATCCCCCATATGAAAGCCTATATGGAAAAAGAATCGGGCGCATTGCTAAAAGGTAAGTTATTTTTAAAGTGTGACAGCCACTTGCCCATATCCGGCTCAATAAAAGCTAGAGGCGGGATTTATGAGATACTGAAGCATACCGAGGATTTGGCAATAAAAGCGGGCATGCTCTCCCTTACCGACGATTATTCGATTTTAGCTGAGGATAGATTTAAAGAATTCTTCTCCCGGCATAAAATTGCGGTAGGCTCCACAGGCAACTTAGGACTGAGTATCGGAATAATGAGCGCAATGATAGGCTTTAAAGTTTATGTACATATGTCGGCGGATGCAAGAGAGTGGAAAAAAGAACTGCTCCGATCGAAGGGTGTCAATGTTATTGAATATGATTCGGACTACAGTAAGGCCGTGGAGGAAGGCAGAAAGCAATCAGATAAGGATCCCGACAGTTATTTTGTGGATGATGAGAACTCTAAAAATCTATTTTTGGGATATGCAGTTGCTGCCCTTAGGTTGCAAAAACAATTGGAAGAATCAAATGTAAAGATTGACAGTGAGCATCCTCTCTTTGTTTATTTACCCTGCGGTGTAGGCGGCGGTCCCGGCGGTGTGGCTTTCGGGCTTAAACTTATATACGGTTCCAATGTTCATTGTTTCTTTGCGGAGCCGACTCATGCGCCCTGCATGGTATTGGGTATGATGACGGGTCTGCATAACAATATTTCCGTACAGGATATAGGTATAGACAATATCACGGAGGCAGACGGCTTAGCCGTGGGCAGGGCGTCGGGTTTTGTGGGCAAGGTCATGGAGAATATGCTAAGCGGAATATTTACTGTAGAAGATGAGGAGTTGTATAAGTACCTGGCAAACCTTGCCGATGCGGAAGATATATTTATTGAACCCTCCGCAGCTTCCGGTTTCCCGGGAATACCTTGGATTAATACTACCGCAGAAGGAAAAAGCTATGTAGACTCAAAGAGTCTTGCAGATAAAATGCAGAATTCGTGCCATATAGTATGGGCAACAGGCGGCAGCATGGTTCCACCCGAAATAATGCAGGTTTATTACGAGAGAGGAAAAAAAGCATAAAGCCTCTAAAAAATATACATTCGCTATCTAATCAGTTTTGCTTTTGTTATATAAATGAATATCGATGTATATTATCTACCAACAAGAGTTCCGAAACCGGAGCTTCTATATAATATACACTCGACATCCCGAGACACAGTTAGAGCTTTTTCTACTGATGTATAGAATCTAAAAAAATATATCTAAGCAGAAATTTTGTGGAGAATCTTAGAATGCGTTAATGAAGTGAACGACCGCAATTTTAACTGTGTGAACGTTAGTGAGTTTTAAAATTGCAGAGAACGAATTTACGCATTCTTAGGTTCGTAACTCCTTTTCTGCGCGATATATTTTTTAGAGGCATTATCGATATTATATGCATCGATATCTAAGCATTAATCAGCAAAACTTTTAGAAACTTATTGCATCGGCGGGGCATTCTTCGGCCGCTTTCCTCACCTTCACCGCCATGGGCTCCAAAACATTCCGGTTTGATACATACGCTTTTTTATTCTCCAAATAAAAAACCTTGGGGCAAATATCTACGCATACGCCGCAACCTATGCAATAATCCTGATTTACACTCACGCCCTCATTTGCGGCTTCCGCTTCCTTCGGCATATCCTCCGGCTTAACAAATTTGGATATAATGAAAGCCATGGCAAATATGGAAACACTGGTCAATATCCATCTCATAAACATAAATTTAGGACCTAAAAACTTTGCTTCGTTTGCAAGCATAGGTACCTTTATAACAGCCCATGTACTAAGTACTATGACAATATTACCGATGCCGGCGCCTTTCTTTAACAGCATCTTGCAGACGGGAAATGCCGCATATATTGGACCCGCTGAAAAGCTGCCCAATAAAAATGCAAAAACATTACCTTTAAAACCTGCCTTTTCACCAAAACCGTTTATTATAACCTCCTTGGGCACCCATGCCTCTATAACGGAGGTCAATATAAATACCACCGGCATGATTAGAAGCATCTCAAATACATAATACATACTGTTACCAACGGCCGCCATCGCCTTATCCGGCATGGTTATGAATAAAACCGCGTAAATTAAAATCACAAAAGTTAATATTTTATTATTCTTAATTTTCTCCAATATATTCATGCTATTACCCCCATCATAAATGCTATAAACAGTGCAAATACAAAGCTAAGGGAATTTCTCCAAAGGGCGAATTTGAAACCCAATTCCTTCTTTTCCAAAGGAAAGGTAACAAAGCCCACCATAGTAAGAGTCGTTAAAAACGCCACCGCAGGTATAATGCTTGCACCGACATTTACCAAAGAGCCTACTAACGGAAAGGCAATGAATGCGGGTATTAAAGTCACACTGCCTGCTAATGCCGATATAACCGTGGCTAAAACCACATTTGATTTTCCCAATAATGCTTTTATTGTCTCCGGCGGTACAAAGGTAAGTATCAAGCCTATAAGGAACAATATAGCCAAAAGGTCTCCCAATAAACCACCCATCATTCCTTTTGCTGTTTTCATTGAATTCAAAGTTTTCTTTTTATCTTTGAATAATAAAAACACAAATACTCCGACGGTAATAATCCATAGCACTAATGTAAAGATATCCAGTTTCGGAAATTTCATTTTTTGTCCCCCTTTAAAAATTCTAAATACTATCATATAATAAAGAACAGATTAATACTGTTACCTAAGTAACAGTATTATATGAAAAGGAGTAGTAATGCCAAAAAACGAATATATAGATATTTTAAAACTTAACCCCTTGCTTCGAATTCTTTCAGAGCGCGAAGCTAACAAACTGTTCGAGGCAAAAAACTTTAAAATTACAAATTATAAAAAGGGCGCTGTGATTCACTTTCAAAATGAAAAGCCTGATGCATTGGATATAATAATAACCGGTGCTGTGGTAGCACAAAGAATAGATGAGGAAGGAAATGTACTCACCGTTTCCGAATTAATCAAAGGTGAATTGATAGGTTTAAACCTTCTCTTTTCTAAAAAAAGTCATTATCCTTTGACGATTATTGCAAAAGTCGATACGGTGGTTTTTCATCTTAAAAAATCTTTGATAACTCAGCTTTGTATGGAAAATAAAGAGTTTCTATTGCTGATTTTAGAATACTTATCGGACAGGTCCGTATATTTAACCGACAGGATTAAAATGTTCAGTGCTAAAAGTATAAGACAAATGATTTTGGAATTTTTGGCTTATGAGTATTATGTTCAAAAAAGTCCTAAGATAAAGCTGCCTGTTACCAAGAAGGAAATGGCTGAAAAATTCGGCATACAAAGAACCTCCCTATCCCGTGAATTGCAGAAAATGAGAGACGAAAAGTTGATTGATTTTGATAGAAAACATATTTATATTAAGGATGCGGAAAGAGTAAAGTGGAAAGCATAAAGGCCTTCAGTCGCTATGCTCCTTCAGAATGGCATCGCCGTTATCAATCCTTGTGCTTTGATTTACTATCATCATAATGAATAATACCTAAGGATTTTAGGAAACGGCAAAGTTGGTTAGTTTGTTAGCGGACAGTGATGTATACCAAAATACTCCTTAAGTATGGTATCAATCCTATTCTCCAAGGGTTTTATTTCTTCCGCCGCAGTATCTTCGCCGTACAATTTAATCAGCTTTACTGCAATATCCTCAATTTCCCGACATTCTTTATAATCCGGTAACTTTAATTCCATAACGGTATTGGGGTAATAATCATACAATCCTGAACCCATCTTTTTAGCGAAAAGCTTAAAATAAAAATCATATAAGTTTGAATTCAACACTCCGAGTAAAAAATTGAGTGTGTAATACGTATCTTCTTTTAAGACAAATGAATACACGTCCGCACTGCAAAAATTCCCTCTTGTATCTAATGCAAATCTGTTGTTTTTGCTTTTAAAGGGATAAACAATTTTTTCCTGTAAGAACAGCTTTTCTTTTCGCCCCCATTGCAGTTGATGCCAAAGCCTCAATCCCTTTTTACATTCTCTTCTTCTTTCCAACTGTTCTTTATATTTGTATATATGCATTATGCTATTGGGGTATTTAAGAGGCTCGTCTATCAAATCGGAATATATCAACTTGTAATCGCTTTCTTTTATTCTGTATCTTTCTACATGAGAGTTCTTTATCCAGGGTCTCAATATGGATTTTTCTATTCCCAAAGACTTTGCCACGTTTTCCTCCAATACAAAAGCCTTATCACACCCGGTTATTATGCCCTGAAAGCTATCGACTATATCGCCTAAGCGAAACTTGCCTTTATCCTCGATTTTCCTAAGTATTTCTTTTTTATCATCCGGCAGCAGAATCCATCTATCATCTGAAAGGCTCTCCTGGCTGATTCTGAATATATCAAAATTTTTAGAATCAATGCTTTTTAACCTGCCGTCGTTATATTTCCAAACGTTAATATAGTTGCCGTGACTTTCATCAGAAGATATGATATAAATCGCCGTTGCTACTCCCGCTCCCGGGAACATCTTCTCACCGTAAAAATCTATAATCTTGATTATCCTGCTGTTTTCCTTCAGATAACTCCGCAGATTTCTTCCGGTGGGGCTTTCCATAAAGTACCGTGAAGATATAAATGCTGTTACCCCATTGTCAGCGGCAATTTCCAGGGCTCTTTGATAAAAACAATAATAAAGATCGGATTTATCATAAAACACTTCTTTGTATTCTTCCGATAACCATTTTTTATACTCAATAGAAAGCTCTTTGTGTCCTACATAAGGAGGGTTTCCGATTATGAAATCAAATTTATTTGCCCAAAAACCCACTCTTTTTAAAATATCCTCGGCTTTTTCTCTATCCACATAATAGATTTCGTCTTCTTTTTTATTTCTTACGGTATATACGAGCCTATATTCTCCAAGCTCCTTTGTTATCTCCTTAATGTTGTAGTCTTTTTCCCA
>CAZMPR010000115.1:0-5127 GCA_964568265.1 uncultured Clostridiaceae bacterium
ACTAACTGCAACCATTTTCATGACCGCGGGGTGCGTTTAGTTTGTCAATTGAGGATTAGGAGTCGAGTTCATTTAGTTGAGGCAAAAACCTTTGTAGATTATATGTTATAAGCTATAATATATAGAAGAAATAAAAAAAGGAGAAGCCACATGACATTATTTCAAGCTATAGTTTTAGGAATCATTCAGGGTATTACGGAATTTTTACCTATCAGCAGTTCGGGGCATTTAGTGCTTCTGCAAAAATTATTCAGAGTTGCGGAGCCCAGCCTCACCTTTGGAATTGTTGTGCATTTAGGTACTTTAGTCGCTGTATTTGCAGTTTTTTGGAGAGATATAGTTGTATTGCTGAAAAGACCTTTTCAAAAACTCACTTTTTTATTGATTATCGGCACAATACCGGCAGCGGTTATCGGTATTGCATTCAAGGATTATTTTGAAAAAATCTTTATAAGCGGCAGCACAATAGGTTTTGGATTTCTTTTGACTGGCTTGGTTTTACTTTTTGCGGATAGCATCAGATACGGATACAAGGATTTAGAGGAGACAAATTTTTTTGATACTATTTTTATAGGTGTGTTGCAAGGGGTTGCTATATTTCCCGCTGTATCGAGATCCGGGCTTACAATTTCGGCAGCATTATTTCGTAATTTGGACAGGGATTTTGCAGCCAGGTTTTCATTCTTGTTATCAATCCCGGCAATTTTAGGTGCAGCCGTTTTTGATTTAAAAGATGTTTTGGATGTTGGCGTTGAAAACATTGATTCTTTGAATTTAGGCGTGGGCTTTATTTTCTCTGCCATATTCGGGTACATATCAATCAAGTATATGATAAGCCTGTTAAAAAAGGGCAAACTCAGGTATTTTTCTTATTATGTTTTTGTCCTGGGTGCATTGATACTTTTGGATCAATATGTTGTACATATGTTCTTTTAGAGAATGCTTATCAGTTTGTTTATAGGGGTGATGTAAATGGGATGTTAGTTATTAATTTATTAACCAGTAGTGTCCAAGCGGAAGGAGAAAGTATAAAAGAATAACCCTTATAAACGAAAGGAGCACTTTTATGAAAGAGAGAGAAAACATTTTGTTGGCTATACTGGAAAAAGAGGTTATACCTGCAACGGGATGTACCGAGCCTGTAGCCGTCGCTTATTCAACTGCGATAGCGAGAAAGAATTTAGGCGGAGAAGTAGAAGGGCTTGAAATTTCGGTTGATGGCGGTCTTTATAAAAATGGTATGAAAGTGGGCATACCGGGTATCAAAGAAAGAGGCCTTGACATAGCAGGTGCGTTGGGGATATTTTCCGGTGATTCGGGGAAAGGTCTGCAAGTAATAGACAATATTGATGAGGAAGGCTTAGCAAAGGCTAAAAAGTTGGTTGAGGAAGGTAAAGTTAAGGTTACTGTTGAAGAGGGCTGTGCAAAACTATATATCAAAACAAAGCTTCGCACATCTAAAGGAACTATTTGTGTCGTTACCGAGGACAGGCATTTAAATGCTATGATTCCTGAGATGGGCTGTAACAGTATTAAATGTGAAACACAAACCACGGGGTTGAGTAAAGTTACGGCAGAAATTCAGAACTATGATTTAGAGGATTTTTTGGATTTTTCTCAGACAGTACCTATGGAAAAGTTGTCACTCCTTGAAAAAGGCGTGAATATGAATTTGGCCTTGGCTGAAGAAGGTCTTGCTATGGATGACGGAGTTGCACGAAAGTTTGAAAAGTTGGTTAAAGACGGATATATGAACGAAGATTTAATGTATAGAGCCCAACTTTTATGTGCTTCAGCTGCAGAAGCAAGGATGTCCGGCAGTAGATTGCCGGCTATGAGCAGTGCAGGCAGCGGCAATCACGGGATAACAGTATTTCTCACCAATTATGCCGTAGCGCAAAAAATTGGGGCGCCAAAAGAAAAGCTTATAAGGGCGTTAGCGCTTAGCAATCTCATTACATTTTATATAAAATCCTACACAGGCACATTATCTGCTATGTGCGGTTGTGGTGTGGCTGCGGGAATTGGCTCCAGTGTAGGAGTGGTCTATTTGATGGACGGCGGAATTAAGGAAATGCTAGGAGCCATTATCAATATGGTGGGTAGCATAGCCGGAATCGTATGCGACGGAGGAAAAGAAGGCTGTTCTTATAAATTAGCATTATCTGCCGGATGGGCTGTGCAATCAGCACTGCTTTCAATGGCAGGAGGAGTTATCAATATAACGGACGGTATTTTAGCTTCCGATTTTAAAAACGTAATTAAGAATTTAGGATATGTATGTAACCCGGGAATGTTGGAGACCAATGAGGCGATAATTAAGGTAATGACTAATGTATTGGAATAGATAGTTATAATATCCTTTAAAGCGGTGAGGCAATGGATATCAATGAAATAAAAAGTCTAATAATAAAAGCCGGGCATAAATTAGTCGAAACGGGATTGATAGTCCGAACATGGGGCAATATAAGCTGTCGTGTTGATAACGATTATTTTGCTGTTACGCCAAGAGGCAGAAGCTATTTAACCCTTACTCCCGATGAAATTGTTATCGTAAAAATCAAGGATTGCGGTTATGACGGTGACATCGAACCTTCTTCGGAGAGGGGAATCCATGCTGAGGTATATAAAAGTTATTCAAATATTAACTTTGTGATTCATACTCACCAGGAATATGCCTCCATAATCAGTGCTGCAGATATAAGTGAAATAAACTTAAAGGGTGAAAATCCTTATCCTTATTTTGGTGAAAAAATTATATGTGCGGATTATGCCTTACCGGGAACAAAAAAGCTGAGGAAGAATGTCAAAGATGCGTTATCCCGTTCCGAAAGCAAAGCGGTGATAATGAAAAACCATGGCGCTCTTTGCCTCGGCAAGGATTATAATGAAGCATTCTCTGTTGCCTTTGAATTAGAGAAAGCATGCTTGGATTATATTTTGAAACGCTATTATGAGTTAAGCGGAGAAAAAGAATGTGACATTGACAAACTATGCGAATTTGCACTTTCTTTCAATTATGTTAAAAGGAAAGGTGACGGACCATATATAGAATATGCAAACAGCAAGAGAACAAAGGAAGGATTTATCCTTTATAATGCCAATGAGTGTGAGGGCACGAAATATAAGAAAACGGATCTAAATATGTCACGGGAAACAACAATACATAAAGAGATTTATAATAGATATAAGAATATTAATAATATAATTTTTAAAAGTACTACGGAAATAAAAGCAATATGTAAATACGGTATAAGATTGAGACCTCTATTGGATGATTTCGCCCAAATTGCCGGATGCTATATACATAATGAAGATGAAAACACTATAACCATAGCAAAGGCTTTGAGGAAATCATCGGTGGTACTATTAAAAGGCGGCACTGCATTATGCTGCGGCAAAACAAAAGAGGATGCGTTGGCGGTGGGCATGATTACGGAGAAGAATTGTAAAGCATATATCGGTGCATCGTTGTTGGGAAAAATAAAACCTATAAAATATTTTGAATGCTTCGCCATGCGGAGAAATTATTTAAAAAAATATTCCAAATTAGGCGAAAAGAAGAAAGCGTAAAACATAGTGTAGGGAACGGCTCCTCGTGCCGTTCCGTTCCGTAAAAACAGTAGGGGCGGTCTACGACCGCCCGATAATCATTCTAATGTAGCTTGCAGCAATAGCGGTACATTATCCCTATATATTTTCGGAAACTGTGATATAGGCAGGGGATTTATTCCTAATCCCACTTCTACCGTATAACCCGGCCGCCTGAAATCCTGAATAAACCAATCTTTATAACCTGCATAAGAGGCTATTCCGTATATTTCTTCTAAAGTGTAGCCGCTGACCCTTGCCAAAACCCTTCCTATTGGAACGGATTCCGGCGGGGCTAAATCCATGAAGTTCCAATATATTACCTCACCCTGGCTATGATAAGCTAACACCAACCTCGGATTAATCTGTATAGTCAAATCTCTAACCGCTCTTGTTTCCGGTTCGGAAAAGGGTCTTGGCCCTGAATAACGGGTAGGGCCCGGGCCTGTTATACCCAATTCTATTTCTGCCTGCTTAGATAATTCCCATGCCGCATTATAATTATGATTTAAGTCCACACCTCTTATATTTGCCTGCCATACCTGGGAAAAAGGTCTCCCCGTTTGGTTCCATTGGATTAATTGATTATAATAAGGGTTATCTCTTTGTAGACCGTTCAATACCAAGTCAACTCCGTCGGGATTGACCATTGGCATTATATATATGGTACTTCTCTCTAATATATCTCTTATATTATATCCCCTGACTAAACGTCCTTCGGAATATGCGGCTAATATATCTTCCGAAAATTTCATCAGAAGCGGAGATGTAATCCATTCCAAAGAATGATGTGATGCATTATAAAAGACTTTATTGGCGCCTGAGCCAATCCTCATATAATATAATTTCTTTCCCAAAACACTGTTCCCGGCAGATTCCACACCTATAAAGGGGAATAAAGTTTTGAGAGCAAGTATATCTCTTTCCATTATTTCGTAAGTATAGTCAATCCTTGTGTCCACCACGCCGATGCCATAGGGGACAATAATTCTTCTTGCTACTTGTAAAGACATGGGATCCAAGCCCGGATTAGCAGTCAATATCCTGTTCACGGTAGTGCCGTACCGTCTTGAAATATTATACAAAGTATCTCCCGGTTTAATTGTATAAACCGCATATCCTCTTAAAAAAGGCAACATAGCATTAAAGGTTACAGGACCGACTATGCCGTCAACCGTGAGACCGAAATCTCTTTGAAAATTTCTTACAGCATTTGCTGTCATTACCCCGTAAATGCCGTCAAGATTTCCGAAATAATATCCTATACTGTTAAGCATAGATTGTATTTCCATAACATCCGTACCGATGGAACCGATTCTTAATATTCTCAACCAAACGCCTCCTTAAAATGTTGCGGAACAATATTTTTAAACTTAAATATATGAATAATATTTTATAAAATACTATTATTATTTTATGCCACGTAATATTTAACGTGAATGAAAGGTTTTTCACTTTTCAAACATTTTTAAAATAATTTCTTGATTTATGTAACTTTCCTTGCTTTTTGGTGTATAATTAATATGAAAAATATTG
>CAZMPR010000116.1:0-5119 GCA_964568265.1 uncultured Clostridiaceae bacterium
TCTTGATTCCTTCATGGATCATTGCCTGTGCCAGAACTGTAGCTGTTGTTGTACCATCACCTGCTACATCATTTGTCTTTGTTGCAACTTCTTTTACAAGTTGGGCACCCATATTTTCAAACGGGTCTTCCAATTCTACTTCTCTTGCTATTGTAACGCCGTCATTTGTAATAAGAGGTGAACCAAACTTTTTATCTAAAACAACATTTCTGCCTTTTGGTCCCAAGGTTATTTTAACTGTATTTGCCAGTTCATTGACTCCTCTTTCCAATGCTCTTCGAGCATCTTCACTGAATTTAATCTGTTTTGCCATTTATTTACCCTCCTTTAATTATTCGATAATTGCCAATACATCATTTTGTCTTAATATCAAGTATTCGTTTTCATCAATCTTTACTTCGGTACCTGCATATTTAGAATATATAATTTTATCCCCTACTTTTAATTCTAACGGTACCCTAACACCTTCTATCAGTTCTCCTGAACCTACTGCCAAAACTTCACCCTGCATAGGCTTTTCTTTAGCCGAACCCGGCAAAACTATACCGCTTTTAGTAGTTTCCTGGCTCTCAATGGCTTTGATGACAACTCTGTCTCCAAGTGGTTTAATATTCATTAATAACCCTCCTTAAAAGTTTTATTTACAGACTATGTATTTTATTATTAGCACTCAACTTCATTGAGTGCTAATTACATTACTATAATAAATAAATCGAAGGCTTATGGCAAATTATATTTTCCTCAAATTTTGCATTTTTTAGCCCATTATATACATAAAGCTCATTATATCTTTAATTTACATTGTTTTTCTTTATATGTACTTTATTACCTGCTTTTATTATACCCACAACACAGTTGTAGTATATCAAAATTTTGTAATTTTATTTGTTTGCAGTACCTATCTAAATGCCAAGTCTATTCCATTATTTAATTTATATTTTGTTAACATACAATAACGAGTAAAGCCGCGATACTGTTCAGATATAATCAAAGATTAATTTAAACTTTTATATTTGCCACAAAAATAAGTATAGAATTAAACATTATTTGAACCGTAGTTAAATGGTAGAAAAATACAAACTCACGTCATGCATTTGCTTGTAATATGAAGTTTCTTCCTGTATAATTACATTTAACAAAAATTATAAATTAATAAGGAGGGTTATCGATGTCTATTAAAGAGGTTTTTCATAAAGCTAAAAGAGAAAAAAGAAAAGCTAAGGCCGTGGAAACTGCTAAAAAGGTCGGTACGGGTGTTGGCATTGGTGCAGCAATAGGAAGTCTTTTTGGCGTTCTTTTTGCGCCTAAGTCCGGTAAAGAAACAAGACAGGATATAGTAGATACTGCAAAGAATTCCGTCGAAACCATAAAAGAAGGTGCAGAAGAATTAGGAGAGAAGATTTCTAAAGCCGTGGAGGAAAGTAAAGAGAAGATTGCCAGCATTAAAATAGTAAAAGAGACAAAAGACCAAGCTGTTGCATCCGAGGATGAATGTGGGGAAGAACGCAAAGAAACTGATGATGAATAAGTTTGCAGTAGTTACAAAATTATAAGAAAAGAGGAGTAAACCATGATTTCGTATAAAGATTTGGGGTTACTTATACTTTTTTTAATTGTTTCAAGTGTTGGTGTTTATACGTTTATTATGTTGATGAATCTTAACGGCATTTTAAAAAAAGTAAAAGAGTTACTGGAAAAAAATATGTCCAACATAGATAAAACCCTCGACAAACTACCTTCTATAGCAAATAGCATCGACGATGTTGCTTCCGATGTGAAAACCGGCGTAGAAAAGGTGAGTGAAGCTGTAGAAATTGTAGGTGATACTGTTTCGGAAACCGTATTATCGGTTAGTGACGGTGCCTTTGAAGCAGTGGAATATTTGAAAATCATCGCGGAAGTCGTGAAAATATTTATGAAGACGTTTATGAAAAAGTAATCTGCAAAGGGTCGGCAATTGCCGACCCTTTTACTTTTCACTGTATTTGTGTGTTATTACTATAGATTTTTAAATGCTTCTGCTATATACTCACTGTCGATTTTCTCAATTTCACCTTTATCGCAAGCCTCTGCAATCTTGGGATCAATAGGCATTTTAGCCAGAACTGTCAATCCTAACTCTGCTGCAATTTCATCAATATGGCTCTCACCGAACAGTTTTATTTCCTTTCCGCAATCGGGGCATTTAACATAGCTCATGTTTTCAACTATTCCCAAAACCGGTATTCCCATTGAAACTGCCATATTATATGCCTTACGGACAATCAAATGTACCAAATCCTGGGGAGAAGCCACCACAACAATTCCATCTAAAGGAATGGACTGAAAAACAGTCAAGGGTACATCTCCTGTGCCGGGAGGCATATCAATAAACAAATAATCCAGTTCACCCCAAACTACATCAGACCAAAACTGTTTAACGATATTGGATATTAGCGGACCTCTCCAAATTACCGGTGAATCGGTATTCTCCAAAAGCAGGTTCACCGACATTACTTTTATGCCTTTATCTGTTATTTCAGGATAAATACCTTCCTTATTGCCAAATGCTTTTTTATCAATACCGAACATCTTCGGTATGGAAGGACCGGTTATATCAGCGTCCAACACCCCAACCTTAAAACCTTTTTTTGCCGCTTGTACCGCTAGCATTGAGGTAACCAGGGATTTGCCTACGCCACCTTTTCCGCTGACTACACCTATTACCTTTTTTATAGTATTTTGTTTATTTGTCTCTACCCGGAAATCTTCCAAAGTTGTTGGTGCCTGTTCTTCAGCACCGCATCCACTGCAAGCACTCCCTTCTCCACATTTTGTTGTATCACAATCACAACTGCTCATACTCATTTTACCATCTCCTATGTTGTTTTGTTAAAATTTATTTTTAATGCATTCATCGCAATCGATGCAAATTCTAAATATATCGCATGTGTTGCACATTTCGGACTTATCACTGACTACCAAACAGTATGTTTCTTCTTCCTTCCAACAGGGCTTATATTCATTAATTAAAACATTGCCGTTTTTTTTAGCCCCACCTTTGCAATCTCTTTTATACCAACAGGGATACATAGAAATAATATGTTTGGCACCCGCAATGTTCAAACCTTTATCATCCATCAAATGCTTTACAAATTTCAGTCTCTTTAAATCATTATTTGAATATTTTCTTTGGTAGCCACGCCTGTCAGGGCTTATAAGGTTGTTTTTTTCCCACACCCGCAGGGTTTCCGGATGTTCTCCTATAAGACGCGCTACCGTTCCTATAGTATATACACCCGTATTTTCATCAAACATAACAATCGTCTCCTATGCGATACTATACCATTTGCCTTATCTTATCCCTGTAATCAGCTATTGTTGAAATACCCGAAACTTCACCGGCTTCTTTTGTCAAAGCCATTATATCATTCCTGTCTATTTTCTCCAGAGTAAACTTTCTATTAAGTGCCATCAACTGCTGCAACCCTACAGATATTCTATTTACATAGGTAAATACCGCAATCGTACCCGGTGCTATAGCATCTGCTTTATCACCGTATATTTCCCTAAGCTTCCTAACATCTCTAAAAATTTCACTGATAGTATTCCCGTATTTTTGTAAATCCTTCGGTACCTGCCCTTTTTCTATAAGCTCCCCTACTTTTTTGCCTGACATTGCAGCTGACATAGCCGCTCTGCCCAAAGCCACTATTGAAATATAAGGGGACCCCAATGAAAGCCCTTTAAAAATAGAGTCTTCCATCACAAAACCTCCTGCCACCGCAACCTTAGGCAAAAAGTATCCTTTGGCTTTCATTTCACTTAATATATCATAAAGCATACTTTCCATATAAACAGTGGGCCAACTCCACTCATTCATCATCTTGCATGGGCTGTTACCGCTCCCACCACCGGCTCCGTCAAAAGTGACCAAATCTATTCTATTTATCGAAGCAATCTTCAACACTCTAATCATATCCGCCGGATCAAAAGCAGCCATTTTAAAGAAAATGCGTTTAACGCCTAGTTTTCTTAAATGTGCTATCCTTTCCGCCAATATATCTTCATCCCACATAGGCAGTTTTCCGATTCTCTGAAAATGGGGGCCTATACCTTTTTTATGTTTTTCTTGAACTTCCGGATCAGAAGGATCCGGATATACCAAATAACCGTTCTTATGGAAGTCCAACGCTTTTTCCAAATCATAGACAAAACCCATACCCTGTATGCCTTTTGCCGCCTGACCGAATTTCAGCTCCATAGTAGTAAGACCTAAATGTTCAATAGCATAATCCGCTGCTTGAATGTATTCATCATCCACATTAGCCTGAAAAACTATATCGCCGTAACCATGATAATACTTTCTGAAGCTGTTTATCATCCTCTCAAGGAATGGTGATTTCGTTACTTTACCATCAATCATCTCCAATTCCGGGTCTTTCAATACGGCATCTTCTCCAATAACAGCCATAACGCCTGATACCGCCGCACCGGCATAATAATCTTCCCAATTTAATTTTGCCATAGCCGGAAAGACAAAAGGTGCCTTAAGCTTAATTGGATTCTCTATGCCTATCGTAGTAGTAATATCAACGTTGGGAAAAGTTGCTTTATATGTATCAGCCTCAATACCGTGGGCACCAAATACATGTCCGTTGATGTTAAAATGAGAAAAATCAACAGGATAGTCTTTTTCCGATGCAAATTGGCTTTTGTCGGCGCCTACGGGATAAATGGCTTCTTCACCTCGCACAGCCGAATACCCTACTTCGCATGTGCCAATACATTCCGCTGTGCATACGGAGCACATTCCGGAAAAAGGTGACAAATTACCGGGAGTCCTCATTTTAGTGTCCGTAACCGTACTCCCCAAAGATGGACTATAAGACATTTGAAACCCTCCTCTAAATTAAACTTTTATATAAAATATCTTTCTATTAAAATTATAACTATTTATTTAACTTATTTCAACGAATTTATTGAAGTTTATAATAAAAATAAATAGGTAGAATAACACCTTTACCTATTCATAAAAAGCATAATTATTATAGGAAAAAACATAGCCGGAAGCATATTGCCCGCTCGTATTTTTTTAATCTCCAAAATTGAAAGGCTCAAGCCCATCAAAAGCACTCCC
>CAZMPR010000117.1:0-5074 GCA_964568265.1 uncultured Clostridiaceae bacterium
AGTCTGCTGACTAAATATAAAGAAAAACACTATTACCAATACAATTAAAGCCGCAGAGGGAAGTATGGAAAGCCATACTGATGTCTGTTGAGGTTTGTCATATACAATATTAATAATGCCGCGTTCGGCATAGTCCTGTGCCAGCGCATTAAACTGGCTGCTGGGAACTGTAACTTCAAATTTCCTGCCGTCGCTGAGTTTACCACCTATTACCGAAGTGCCTCCAAAGTCCGAAACATGAACTTCTTTTATTTTTTTATTCTCGACTTCAGCTATAAATTGGGTATAAGTCAGCTTGGTTTTATTCTCATTTGTATTATTAAAAACCTGGGCAAAAAAGATAATTATTATAAAAATAAGTATATATAAACTTATACCTTTTAGAAACTTCTTCAAAAATTACCCTCCTTAAACAGTAAA
The DNA here is from genome assembly GCA_964568265.1 of uncultured Clostridiaceae bacterium. Classification (GTDB taxonomy): domain Bacteria; phylum Bacillota; class Clostridia; order Lutisporales; family Lutisporaceae; genus JAAYKT01. Next base: position 421 of record CAZMPR010000117.1, read on the forward strand.
TAAATAACAAAATAATTGTATCACAGAGAATTATAAAATACAATAAATAAGACCGGTATCTATTTAGAATAAACTTCCGGCTTCAAAACGCAGACAAAAGGTAAATTCCTGTAAATCTCATCATAATCCAAACCGTAGCCTACTACAAACTCATCGGGTATATGAAACCCCACATAATCCATTCTGACATTTGCTATCCTTCTATCCGGCTTTTCCAGCAAAGTACATACTTTTACACTATTAGCATTTCTTGATTTTAAATAATCAACCAAATAATTTAATGTGAGCCCCGTATCCACTATATCTTCAACAATCAGGACATCTTTCCCAGAAATATCCCTTTCCAGGTCCTTTACAATCCTTACAACTCCGGAGGACTTTGTCGAATTGCCGTAACTTGATACAACCATAAAGTCCATGGAAAGCGGCAAATTAATCTCCCTTGATAAATCTGAAAGGAAAAGAACACATCCTTTTAAAACCCCTACTAACATTATATCCTTATCCTTATAATCCTCGGTTATAATCTTTCCCAGTTCCTTTATTTTTCCCCTAAGCTCCTCTTCAGTAATCAGAACATCAAGTATATCATTCTTCATTAGTCGTCCTCCTTGTAATTCTTATCCTTACGGCTTCTTTTGTATTCTCGGTGATTTTATATTTTTCACTTAACCGTTTTCCAACCACCCAAACAATTTCCTTTCCGTCTGCTATAAGCTCTATACTATCTCTTTCCTCCCTGGGAACCTTTTCATCTATAAAATAGCTTTTCAGTTTTTTACTACCCTTAAAACCGATTGGCGAAAACAAATCTCCAGCATTTCTATTTCTTATTACCAATCTATCTTTAATCCCTTCCTTATCTATATACACCTCGTTAGGCATATATTTCAAATGGGCTATTTTTTTAATATCAACGGTTTCCACTAAAACTGATAACCCCATAGAAGTAATAAAATTATCCTTATCAAACTCCAGATTATAGCAAAACTTTTCAGTCTCTTCTTTTATATTATGTTTTATAATAAGGTTATCATAAGAAACATAAGCAATTATACCCTTTGGAAGCATAACTGCCGAACCGGTTTTATTATCAATAATGGAAAGAATATCTTCAATATGTTTATACTCAATATTCTTTAGACTTCCCGACAGCTTTTCAATCCCAATCCTTATTACTCTTCTTTTTAAGGCTGTATGAAGATTGCTTAGTTTAATAATACTATATTTTATGTTGTTATCAAAGTGCTTCGCCACATCTAAAAATGCTTTTTGCGATTCTTTATCTAAAAAATCATTTTCTATAAAAACAATATCGGAAAACCTGTTGAGAGTATTCATTATATTCACATTTAAATTTTCTTCTATATAAGGTATAAGCTCAAGCCTAACCTTGTTTCTGCCATAAATAGGTTCCAAATTTGTTTTATCAATTCTGGGAATTATACAATTAGTATCACAGTATTCTTCTATATCTTTTCTGTCTGTGTTAATAAGAGGTCTGATAATATTATCCCTGACGGCTTCAATACCTATTAGGCCCTCTACACCGCTTCCGCGAATTAGATTCATGAATATTGTTTCAATATGATCATTAAGATTATGAGCTACTGCAATCTTATTTGCCCCTACATTATTAACTACTTCATCATATAACCGATATCTTATAATTCTTCCCGCATCTTCAGCAGATAAACCTGATTCTCTTGCATAGGCGGGAACATCAAAAACTTTTAGAAAAAACGGTATCCCCCAATCACGGCATATATCTTTTACATATCGTGCATCCTTATCTGCTTCTTCGCCGCGGAATTGATGATTTAAGTGGGCCCCGTAAATTGATAGATTGTACTTCTCCTTAAACTGTAACAGAATATGAAGCATACACATAGAATCGGGGCCTCCGGAAACGCCTACTACTATTTTATCGTTCATTTCTATCATATTGTATTTTTTTATTGCGTTTTCCGCCTGCAGTAACACATCAGTCATAATTTTCATCTCCGCTTATTCATTTAAGCCGCGTTTATATACTATTATACAATAAAAATGTTGTTCCACAACATTTTTTCTCTGTTGAATCGTAATACACCTATGATTCAACAATGGTTCCCCAAGGCCCCGCCTTGTGCGATAGGGAATTATCCTTGCACACATCAATTAATAGGAAAGCAGCACCTTTTTAAATAAAAAATAGCGGTAATATCCGCCATAATGCTTTTTACGAAAAAATATTGCTTATTTGCTTGACCTCCATAATTTTGTCACCAGCACCGTTATATCATCCGCAGCTTTACCCCCGGATTCCGCAAGACACCTTTCCAATATGTGCTCAGCGAGTTTTTGCGGACTCCTGATGTTTATCTCTTCTATTATATCCGCCAACCAATTCTCCTTATCTATTTCTTTTTTATTTGCCTCCAAGGCTCCGTCAGTCACCATAATAATGAAATCCCCTTCCTTTAACTTTTTCCTGTTAAACCCTATATCGACTTTATTCAATATCCCTACAGGAAGTGAACTGTTCTTTATTATTTCAACCCTATTATCATATTTTATGAAAGTGGAAACGGCACCGACTTTTAAAAACTCTATCTCACCGGTATACTGGTTGATCATGCTGATGTCCAAAGTCGCATAATTGTCTTCATTTGACTTGATAAGCAGCAAAGAGTTTATAGTTTCCAAAGACGTGCTTTGATCATATCCCGCATGGAGAAATTTTTCCAGCAGGCTCACGGCAATACCGCTTTCCATAGAAGCTCTGTAACCGCTTCCCATTCCGTCACTGAGTATCATAAAAAATTTTCCGTCGCCGGTCTCAATAAAAGAAAAGTTGTCGCCGGATATAGAACTGTTATCTTTCTGCCTCTTTGCAAAACCTGTAAAGGAGGAAAACTTTAAGGATTCTCTGAACTTGAGATTGCATATATCGTTATTTGTAATTCGGCAGGATAAGTCGGCCTTGAAAAAACTTTTACCAGTGACTTCTTTGATTACCGGAAGAATTTTATCCATACAATCTCTTTTACCACCGCAAAATTTCACTTTTAGATCAATTTCCATACTGTTTTTATACATCACCGCAGATATGCCTTTTACTCGTATCCCGATACTGTCCAATGCCGCTGCAATCTGTCCTTCCGTGTCAGTATTAAATTCTATGCTCGAGCCCAATTTTTTTGCCAGATCCTCTATCAGCTTTGAAGTTTCCGACATTTGATGACTATATGCTACCCTGCCTTCATCCAGCTTTTTTCTCCAAAGTCGATTTGATTTGTTCACATTATAATTGAATCTGAGGCTCTCAAATACTTTTGTGGGAAAAATGCACTTCTCTATCACCGGTTCCTTATCTTCAAACTTCAGTTCCTTACCCGATTCAACAGCAGACAGCAGATTGAACATTCTTTCATAGGTCCTTAAAAATCCCGTTTTCCAGCAATTATCATACATACCGCATGAGTAGCATACATCTTTTGCGGTGTTTTCTATTATGCTCGCTGCGTCTAATTGTGAAAAATAACTATCACTTTTTTGGCTGATATTCAATGATACTGCCAACTCCTTAAATACATCCGAAATTTCCATTAATCGCCCGGCGGCATAATCTTTTGATTTTTCATTTATTGTCTTTTTGTTACTGCCGGCAGATACAAAACTAAAAAATGATTTTAAGTACTTTTCAGATATTAAAAGAAATAGTAAAGATGCAAAAATAATCTCGTTTTTACTTATTAGTACCTCAGTCGAACCATTAATATAAAAAGTCATAAACGCATTGGTAAAAATGAATCCGATAACCATGACCGGCTTTCCGCACTTTTTTAAGGCTGCAGATATTAATCCGCATAAACTATATATCCCTATGGCAGAAGGATAAATGTCTCCGGAGAGAGACTGCAAAACCCCCACTGCAGTTCCGGTAATGGCCGCTGCCCCGATATTCCCGCCGAATGAAATAAGGAGAATGAGAAAAACTGAAAAAATCTTGTTTAAGGACAGTACCCAAATTTTCAAAGAAGAACCCAAAAATAATGAGGCGGTTAGTATAGTCATTGAAACCATCTCTTCCATGGAAAAAACTGTTCTTTTGCCAAATCCGGTTAAAAGCGGGTACCCTATATTATTAATGTTTATAAGAGCACATATCATAATAGACTCCATTATGAGCATCAATAAATCGTATAAATAATAATTGTTTACGTAGAATATAAAAAAACCGGTTATAAAGCTGATCACCATGCCTAAAATACAAAACAATACCTTTTTCTTAATTCTTGTTTTTCTTAAGAGCAGATAAAAGATTATAAGTATAGCAGTGATTACTAATTGCCGAAGAAGCATTTCGGGACTGCCGTAACTATACGACCCCAACAAAATGCTTAAAGAAGCAACAGCAACATACGAGTTGCTAATCAACGCTGCGCATAAAAACGCTACAGAAAAAGGATTTAGAAAATCAAATATGGCGGCTCGGCCCATAAAAAAGCCAAAAAAAACAACCGATAATACTACAAGAAGCTCTTGCTTCTTAACTATTATCTTTGGTATTTTTTCTTTTAAGGGAGTCGCTAAGTCTATCATTAACAAACACCTGAATTCGTAATATAGCTTTAAACAAAATTTTATCAAAGCCCGAGCGAATTATTTG
>CAZMPR010000118.1:0-5036 GCA_964568265.1 uncultured Clostridiaceae bacterium
AATCTTCTTTAACAGCTGCGACTTCTGCCTCTCCCTCAATTTTCCCGCTTACCGGCTGTTCTTTCGTGCAAGCAGTAACAAATACCAATGTCATACATAGCAAGAACAGTAAGCATCTCCTTTTCATTTTTTATCCCCCTTTAGATATTTTATAAATCAAGAGTATCATAAAATATATAATAAGTAAACTATTTAATATACTTATTTTTATATAGTATATAAAAATATGCACTTATTGATACTTATATAACCATTTTATTTAAAATTCTATATTACTTCATATACTTATAGAACACTTTTAAATAGTATGTTATATTATAATGAGTGTTTTTATTGAACCTTTTTATATTGTAATATATAATATTTATATGAAACTATTACTAAACGGAGGTTATTATGGAAAAGCATCATTTAGCGAACCCTATAGAAAATATTAAAACCCAGTATTTTATGCTGAGCAAAACGCAAAAGAAAATTGCTGATTTTATACTGAGCAGAGAGGATATCGGAAGCTTTTTATCCCTAAATGAATTAAGTGAGCAAGCAGATGTAACTGCTGTTACAGTTGTTCGGTTTTGTAAAAAAATTGGATACAATACTTTCAGCGATTTTAAAAAAGATTGCCAGAATTATCTTCAATCCATGATATTACCTAAAAATGTAGTAAAACTTGATTATGAAGATATCTCAAATTCGATAGATAATATGTTGCAGAAAGTAATAGAAAATGAAATAACCCTAGTAAATGAAACTTTGAAACATATTAATTATGATAGTATTAAACAAACTATAGAAATAATTTTAACCTCTAAAAAAATACATTTAGCTGCAAGAGGTATAACTATACCGGTGGCAAAGATTTTAAAAACAAGGTTGGATTTTCTATGTATTGAATCAGAACTGATAAAAATGGAGAATATAAATCTTTTGCCCAGAAAATTATTAAATTGCAACGAAGATGATGTCTTTATTATCTTTTCCTTCCCTAATTACTCACAATCTCTGGGCGACTTAGCAAAGTGCGTTAAAAGTCTCGGAAGTAAAATAATATGCATAACTGATAAAGCAATTTCACCTCCCGCATTATTCTCTGATATTTTACTTATTTGCCAAACATCCAGTACTATATTTTATAACTCTATGACTGCACCAAGTTCATTAGTAAATGTAATTGCCACTTTATTAGCTATAGAGCTCAACAATAAATTGAAACAAAACAAATTAAAAATCAAGCGGCTGGCAGAATACTTTAATAACAGAAATTACTAAGCCAAGATATAGCTATAATTACCCTGTTATTAGATATTCCATAATAATATAGAATGCCCTTCTAATAAATGAGTAAGGCTTGATAAATAATTTATAATTTAACATGATATTATCACAGAATAATAACAAAAATAAATTTTTTCAGTTGACAAACTATACTAAATGTTATAGCATAAATGAAATTATCAATTTTTTACCTTTGATTGAAGTTTTATAGCAAATATTAACCTATGATTTTAATAACAATGACAGTAATATTTAGAGATTCATAAAAATACAAAAAATACTCTTGGCTATAATATAATTTTTTAGGATGTGAACTAAGTGATTATCAATTTTAATGAACTCCTTATAAGCAATCTTTTATCTGCTATGCTATTGCTTGGCTTGCTCCTCGGCAACCTGCTGCTTAGTGGTTTATTAAACGATGATTTATTACTAAACCTCCTTGGTGACATACTAAAAAAGAATTATATTAAAAAGCTGAGAAAGGGAAAAGTAGGCCTTTAGAGATTTTCACAGAGAGTGGGACTTGGTGGAACCCCATAAATGCTAAAAGTTGAAACTCACCCCGGAGCTGCAAGCTGAAACTAAAGTAAGCTTGGCCGGCATAAGCCGTTAATAGAATAAGATAAAAATTGGGTGGTACCGCGAACAGTTTTCTCGCCCCGAGCAGAGAAAGCTGTTTTTTTTATATAAAAATTACTAAGAGAAAGGAGCAGTAACATGGATTACTTTGAAAACCAGCAAAAACAATTTTTTGACTATGTTGATGAGCTTAAAAATAACGAAGATGTTGACTACTGTATGGTTTTTGCATATTAAAATGTGAACTATATTTTTAAAAGGAGAGAAAAGCATGGCAATGACAATGACACAAAAGATTTTAGCAGAACATGCAGGTCTTGACTCTGTCAAGGCCGGAGACTTAATCAAGGCAAAGGTCGACTTGGTATTGGGAAATGACATTACAACCCCCATAGCTATAAAACAATTTGAAAAAATAGGAGCAAATAGAGTATTTGATAGGGATAAAATAGCTATTGTACCTGATCACTTTACACCCAACAAAGATATAAAATCTGCCGAGCAGGCTATGCTTGTCAGAAAATTTGCAAGAGAAATGGACATCAAAAACTATTTTGAAGTGGGACGAATGGGTATAGAACATGCCTTAATACCGGAAAAAGGATTAGTTACGATAGGAGATGCAGCCATAGGTGCTGACTCTCACACATGCACATACGGTGCTCTTGGTGCTTTTGCCACGGGAGTTGGCAGTACCGATATTGCCACGGCTATGGCAACGGGAGAGGCTTGGTTTAAGGTACCCGCCGGAATAAAGTTTATATTGGAAGGCAAGCCAGGCCGGTGGGTCAGCGGCAAGGATATCATCCTGTATATCATCGGCAAAATAGGAGTGGACGGCGCCTTATACGGATCTATGGAATTTACCGGCGAAGGCCTGCAGTATTTATCAATGGACGATAGATTTACCATGGCAAATATGGCTATTGAAGCCGGTGCAAAAAACGGTATTTTTAAAGTTGATGATAAGACCATCAAGTACATTGAAGAACATTCAACTAAACCCTACAAAATCTTTCAAAGTGATGAAGATGCGGATTATAGAGAGGTATATAATATAAAACTGCCTGATATAAGACCGATAGTAGCATTTCCCCATCTTCCGTCCAATATAAAAAACATTGATAATGTGGGAGATATACAAATAGACCAAGCCGTTATAGGTTCCTGTACGAACGGAAGAATCGAGGATATGCGGATTGCCGCAAAAATTCTAAAAAACAAAAAAGTTTGCGAGAATATAAGACTAATTATAATTCCGGCAACACAAAAGATATATCTTGATGCCCTAAGAGAAGGACTTATAGAAATATTTATTAAGGCAGGGGCAGTAGTCAGCACCCCAACTTGCGGCCCTTGTCTTGGAGGCCATATGGGTGTGTTGGCGGAAGGAGAGAGAGCAATAGCTACCACAAACAGAAATTTTGTGGGGAGGATGGGGCATCCAAAAAGCGAAATCTACCTGTCAAGCCCCGCTGTAGCGGCAGCATCCGCCATAACAGGTAAAATTTCTTCCCCCGAGGAGGTAATATAGTATGATTTCAGGAAAAGTGTTTAAGTATGGAGATAATATAGATACGGATTTAATCATTCCAGCAAGACATCTCAATACTTCTGAATCAAAGGAATTAGCTATGCATTGCCTTGAAGATTTGGATGTAAATTTCATTAAAACTGTAAAGCCAGGTGATGTAATAGTAGCTGGAAAAAACTTCGGTTGCGGTTCTTCCAGAGAACACGCCCCTATAGCAATAAAAGCTGCCGGAATAAGCATAGTGATTGCAGAAACCTTCGGGAGAATATTTTATAGAAATGCCGTGAATATTGGATTGCCTATTATGGAGTGCCCGGCTGCATCGGCAGATATCGAAGAAGGCGATGAGATAGCAGTGGATACAGAGCTTGGACTCATTAATAATATTACCAAAAACAAAACCTATCAAGGTACCCCCTTCCCTGTATTCATGAAGTCCATAATAAAGCACGGAGGGCTAATTAATTACACAAAGATGGAGATGACGGAGAAATGAAAAAAGTTGCAATTATTCCGGGGGACGGTGTGGGGCCGGAGGTTATTAAACAAGGACTGAAGGTTCTCAAATCTATATCCCTAAAATATAATGTTGACTTTGAATTCGTAGAGCTGCTCTTAGGCGGAGCGGCAATAGATGAAACCGAGCATCCTCTTCCAAACGAAACTATAGAAGCCTGCAAAAACAGCGATGCTGTATTACTTGGCACCGTTGGGGGCCCCAAATGGGATGCGCAGCCGGGCCCCTTAAGGCCGGAAGCCGGATTATTAGGCATCAGGAAGGAGCTTTCCGTATATGCAAATTTAAGGCCTGTTAAACTATTACACCCCCTTAAATCCGCTTCTCCCTTAAAGGAATCTATTTTAGACAAGGGCATTGACTTGATGATAGTGAGGGAACTTGCAGGCGGAGCTTATTCAGGTGAAAAGAACAGAGAAAAGATAAAAACTATACAAATGGCATGGGATAAAATAACCTACACAGATTATGAAATAATGAGAATTTTAAAAAGAGCCTATGAAATAGCTAAAAAAAGAAAAAACAAACTCACTATGGTAGATAAAGCCAATGTCCTTGAAAGCTCAAGACTTTGGAGAGAAATAGCTGCAGAAATTTCACAAGAATATCCTGAAGTGAAGACTGACTATATGTATGTTGATAATGCGGCTATGCAACTTATAAAAAACCCGAAGCAATTCGATGTCATTGTTACGGAAAACATGTTCGGTGATATTCTCAGCGACGAAGCCTCAATGCTTACCGGCTCACTTGGAATGCTGCCTTCGGCAAGCTTGGGAGATGATGGACCGGGAATCTACGAGCCTGTCCACGGCTCGGCACCTGATATTGCCGGTCAAGACAAGGCAAACCCGATAGGCACCATATTGAGTGTGGCTATGATGTTAAAATACAGCCTTAACATAGAAGAAGCTTCAACAGAGGTAGAGGAGGCGGTAACAAAAGCATTAGACAGAGGATACAGAACCTTTGATATAATGCAAAAATCCATGATATTAGTAGGTACAGAGGAAATGGGCGATATAATCTCAAATATAATAAAAGAATCCTTTTAGGGGAACCAAGATGACAAAAAGAATCAAATTTTTTGATACAACATTAAGAGACAGGTAACAAACCCCCGAGGTG
>CAZMPR010000119.1:0-5033 GCA_964568265.1 uncultured Clostridiaceae bacterium
TTTTCGACCTTAGTTTTGTCTTGTAACATATTTGTTTAATCGTATATAATATTATCAAATGTATAAGCGATTTGGAGATTTCAAATGAATAAGTTTTTGATGATGTACTATAGTTTATTAGGTTATGTTTATGTTCCTAATATATTAAGAAATAACTTAGAAGAAAAACTGCTTCATGTTTCGGATACGCCCATATGTTTTTTTTCAGCTTTGAAAAGCGTTATAAAGAAAGTGTCTCCCAAAATAATCATTCATACCGGTGATTTAGTTGATGATGTCAAGTTAGGAATTTATAAAAACTCGATTTCCAAATACGAATATCATGTAAAAAGAATAATTTCCATCCTCGAATCATCAAATGCTCAATATATATATATATGTATAGGAAATCATGATGATACCGATATAATAAAAAAATATTGCAAAAGAAGCATCATAATTGAAAAAATAGAAGTCATTAATGTTTTTAATGCAACTGCTTCCGTAAGTCATTTCCCATATGAAATTATCGAAAAGCCTTCCACATATAATTTCTTTGGTCATGACGTTACTTTAGGAAGCGATATTGTAAAAAACAGAGTCTATCTCAACGGCATAAACAGTATCAATATTATCACAAAGGATACAAAAAAAATCTTTTACTTGCCCTATCCTGAAACTGTAGATGATTCCAGACTTCTAAAACGAAAGATAGGATTGTAGAAAAATGAAGAGCGGAAAGTGGAAAGCATAAAGTTGAAAGTGGAAAGTTGGAAGACGTAGAGGCGGACGACCCTGTCCGCCCGTGATAAGATTCTATAGTCGCAATACTCCTTCAGAATGACAACCTGAGTGGAACATGGAATGTAGGCGATTGGTAGGGTGTAATATAAAATAAAATTGTTCAAAGGGGGAATACCATGATCTCATTAGTAAGGAAAAGCACAAAGTACTTAATAATTGAAACTAATGACCTAAAAAGAATGGACAGTTATTTAATAGAAAACTTTAGCGCATTAAAATCTAATGTACATACCGTATCCGCACAATCCAATGAGGATTATACGGTACTTTATCTTACGGACGACATTAATAAACCTTCTATTATAAGTGATAAATCCTGTGTTTATTTAATCTCCTCGGACCTGGACTCTATTTTATGCGATATAATTAATGAAAAAACCTATAACCTTATTAAAAATGTAAAAATTGCACCGCGTTTTATAATTTTCAGAACCTTTGGCGATATCAACAAGATAATTTATTCCATTCTTAAAGATTATGAAGGTAAAATTAGCGATATGATAGAAACTGCGTATAACCTTGACCTAAATTGCAGTCTTATCGGATTCACAGACAAACCCCTAAGCAGAAATCTCGGGTTAAACGATTTTAATGAAAAATGTTTACAAATTGACTATAACACAAAAAGTCTTTACCGGAATCTTAAAATGAATGCCTTAAGATATCTCAATGAAGGGCTTACAAACAAGAATTGGTATGAGATGGAGATAAGAATATATGATATATACAATGCATATCCCTTTCATTACAGAAGACTTATGCATATAATAGAACACTTGGAGTTAGGTATTGTCCTCGGCGAGTCCTGGACAAAAGATTATCCTTTCGTTTTAATGCCCGTAGGAGTGTATAGCTTAAAGTTCTTTACTTTCTTTGAACCTTCATATATAAAAAGTATTATGATGGGCCTGGAGCATGATAATGATGGCGTACGCCTTTGTGATTTGGATGTATATTATAACAGAAAAAAACTTTCATGGAGGGAATTTGCAAAGGAAAAAAGCTCTACAAAAGAAAGCACAAGGCAAAACTTCAGAAAGAAACTTATTGATATGTTAAGTCCCGAATCGGCCAAATACATATTTGAAATAGAAAATGAAACATTAAATAGCAGAAAATAAACAAATATAAAGTCATCTTGAGAGCCGTGGGAGACTACGGCTCTCAAAATTACAATAAAATAATAATATTGTTGAATAGCCTTGTTGCTATTTTATATCATCAGATAATAAACCTCAGAATAAAGATTAAGGATAGTATATACATTACTATTGACACTTCTTTGGCCTTTCCTGTTAATGCTTTTAAAAGTGTGTAAGATAGCATTCCAAATACTATGCCTTCTGAAATACTATAAGCTATAGGCATCATGATAATTGTTAAAAATGCGGGAATAGCTTCAGTAAAGTCTTCTAAATTAATTTTCATGATAGGTTCCATCATAAACAATCCAACTAATATTAAAGCCGGAGCAGTAGCTGCACTTGGTATTATCAAGAAAATTGGTGAAAATAAGAGTGCAAAAAAGAAAAGTATTCCGGTAGTCAATGATGTCAAACCGGTCCTGCCTCCTTCAGCAACTCCGGAAGCGCTCTCAACATAAGTTGTAACAGTGCTGGTTCCAAATATAGCGCCTATTGTTGTCCCTATGGCATCAGTCAGTAAAACACGGCCGGCCTTCGGTAGCCTTCCTTCCTCGTCCAACATATCCGCTTTTGAAGCTACACCTATGACGGTTCCTACCGTATCAAATACATCAACAAAAAGGAAAGTAAAAATAATTATTAGGAAATTCACGCTAAATATTTCTGACCAGTCTACCCTAAACGCAGCAAGAAAAGTGGGAGACATAGATGAGATTTCTATAATACCATCGGGTAGCTTTGTAACACCCAAAAAAAATCCTACTATCGTTGAAATTAAAATACCAATAAATAGGGCACCTTTCACTTTTTTATAAAGCAAAATGCCCGTAACAATAAGTCCGATTACTGCTAATATAGCATTCGGGTTTTTCATGTTTCCCAATTGCAGAATTGCACCGCCTGCTTCCACAATTCCGGCATTTACGAAACCGATAAATGCTATGAAAAGACCAATACCAACACTTACAGCATACTTCAAATTTGCGGGTATAGAGTCAATAATTGCTTCTCTAACCTTAAGAAATGACATTATTATAAATATGATACCCTCAACGAAAACCGCAGTCAAAGCTAATTGCCAGCTATAGCCCATTCCTAAAACAACTCCAAAAGCAAAAAAAGAATTCAGTCCCATACCGGGTGCCAGAGCGAAGGGATAATTAGCATAAAAGGCCATTAAAATTGTTGTTATCCCCGCAGAGAGACATGTTGCGGTAAGTACAGAACCAAAGTCCATTCCTGTTTCTGATAATATTATGGGATTTACTATGATTATGTAAGCCATGGTCATAAAAGTGGTAAGACCGGCAATAATCTCTGTTCTAACTGTAGTATTATGTTCCTTCAGCTTGAACATATTTTCTAAGTTCATAAAAATTCCTCCGTTTCTTTAGTTGATTTAAGTCTATACGATTCCTACTTCAGTTTAGCTATTATATACTTCTGCCATTCTTCACCTCCGAAAGTTTGTTTAAAAAACAGATTATTTAAACATGTAAAATTTATAATTTATATATTAGTACTAATATACATACCAAGTGAAAAACAATTCTCTTTCTTTTTATACTATTTATTGCAACAAAAATCAACAACTTTCCCTAAAACAAATCAACATTTGAGTAACAAATAACTACCGCATCAAAATACGCGATAAATTTTATTCCATTAATTTTACCTGTACTGTCTTTTTGAATTGGTTATCGCTGTCTGAAATAATTACGTTTAGTATTTACTTTTTAAACAAAATTTAAAGCCCCGTTTTAATATTAGCAACGGAGCTTTAATAAAACTATTCTTTTATATTATTCCAATGGCCTCATTGTCGGGAACAGGATGATATCTCTAATTGAATAGGAATCCGTCAAAAACATTATTATTCTGTCTATCCCGATTCCCATACCGCCTGTCGGAGGCATGCCTACTTCCAAAGAATTAACAAAATCCTCGTCCATGGCATAGGCTTCATCATCACCGTACTCTTTATCTTGCATCTGTTGCAGGAATCTCTCCTTTTGAACTATGGGATCATTTAATTCAGAGTATGCGTTGGCTACTTCTCTTCCATATATAAACGCTTCAAATCTTTCAGTTATTGTGGGATCATCTTTTTTGGCTTTAGTTAAAGGTGAAATTTCAACAGGATAATCAATGATAAAAGTGGGCTGAATCAAATGTTCTTCCACATATACTTCAAATGCTGCATTCAATATGTCTCCCCAAGTACAGTATTTGAGGTCCTTTTTCAATTCATCGACTACATCAAGTTTTACCGCTATATCTCTTGCTGCCTCATCACCTTTTACTTCCCTGAAGTCAACGCCTGAATACATCTTAACGGCATCTATCATGGTCATCTTCTTCCAAGGCGGTGCCAAATCAATTTCCGTCCCCTGATAGACTATCTTTGTCGTTCCCAAAGCTTCCTTAGCGCAATAAGCCACGCATTGTTCGCAATGATCCATCATGTCATTATAATCTGCATAAGCTTGATATAACTCAATCATTGTAAATTCAGGATTATGCCTGATACTTATTCCTTCGTTTCTGAAATCTTTTCCCATTTCATAGACTCTTTCAAAGCCGCCTACTATAAGTCTTTTTAAGTACAGTTCTGTAGCAATTCTTAAGTATAAATCAATGCCCAACGCATTGCTATGAGTTTTAAACGGTCTTGCCGCAGCACCGCTGGCGATTGTTGCAAGTACCGGAGTATCCACTTCCAAAAAATCTCTTTCGTCAAAGAAGCGTCTTACGGCTTGAATTATCTTGGTCCTTTTTTCAAAAGTTGCCCTTACTTCAGGGTTTACTATCAAGTCCACATATCTTTGTCTGTATCTGATATCCACATCTTTGAGTCCGTGCCACTTTTCGGGTAGAGGCTGAAGAGACTTTGTCAATAAGTGAACTTCTTCCGCATGTATTGAAATCTCACCCATCCTTGTCTTAAAAACTTTACCTTTAACACCGACAATATCTCCGATATCAAAATTTTTAAACTCATTGTAGGCTTCTTCACCTAAATCATTTGTTTTTGCATATACTTGAATCTTATCATACCTATCTTGAACATCACCTGAAAGCAGAGCTTAACTGGCTTAAAACATT
>CAZMPR010000120.1:0-236 GCA_964568265.1 uncultured Clostridiaceae bacterium
TTGTCAGATATATGTTACCTCCTGCCAGCTTTACCAGGCCTCCCGACATTTTCATTCCTAAACCTGTAAGTGTTACAATACCCACTATAATTCCTGCTACTGCACAGGATGCTGCAACCGGAAGGGCTGAACGAGCCCCTTCTGCCAAACCATCTATTATATCTTTTAATGACATTCGCGTTTCTTTTAATATCATAGATGCACATACACATAGTATGATTGCTGCCAAAGCAGCC
>CAZMPR010000120.1:246-2685 GCA_964568265.1 uncultured Clostridiaceae bacterium
ATTGCCGTATAACCTGCTATCAAAAGGTAGACTATACCAAATATTGGTGTCGCAAGAAACCACTTTTTCTTAAATAGCATTTTCCAATTTGGCAACTTTTCTTTGGATATTCCTAACAAACCAGCCTTTTTAGCTTCCAGATGCACAGTAATAAATATTCCGGTAAAATATAATACTGCCGGTATTGCCGCAGCCATGGCGATTTGAATATATGGAATGTTTAGGAATTCTACCATTACAAATGCCGCAGCGCCCATGACAGGCGGCATTAATTGTCCTCCTGTAGAAGCTGCAGCTTCAACAGCTCCTGCGAACTCCTTCCGATAACCGATACTCTTCATAAGAGGTATAGTAACCGAGCCGGTTCCCACTGTATTGGCGACAGAGCTGCCTGAAACAGTGCCCTGTGCCGCGCTGGCTATTACTGCAGCCTTAGCGGGGCCGCCTATTGCACCTCCAGTCAATCCAATAGCAATATCCGTCATCCAGTCACCAATACCGCTTTTTTTTAAAAATGAAGCAAAAAGTAAAAATAGAAATATAAATGTTGATGATACCTGAATAGGTATACCCAATATTCCCTCAGTGCTTATCCATTGAAAAACTGCAATTCTTTTTATACTGAAACCCGGATGTGCCATAAAGAGCGGAAAGTATTTGCCAAAATATGCATAGAGCAAAAAAAACGATGCTAAGCCTACTATTATGGGACCCGCCAACCTTCTTGTAGCCTCAAGAATCAGTAAAACCGCAATGATACCTACCAATGTATCCATATTATTATATATGCCTGCACGCCACATAAGCTCCTCATAAAAAACTACATGATACGCAGCTACAGAAAAGCCTAAAAAGGCCAATATATAATCATACCAGGGAATCTTGTTTGTTTTATTATCCTTTTTAGAAGGATAAAGCAAAAAAATTAAAACCAATGCCACACCGACATGGGGTGCCCTTTGCAATGTTGAAGGAAAAACACCAAATGCAGCTGTGTATAATTGTACCAATGACCAGGCAACAGCAACGAGGAAAATAAATCTATCTATGGGTCCATCAAGACGCCGGAAAGTAAATTCACGATCATATTTAGCAAGAATATCTTCGGACTCTTTATCCCCTAACCTGTCGACACTATCTAAAATGTTTTCTTCTTTATTCTTTTCGACCATATTACCACCTCCATAATTATGAATTTGTTAAAAGGTTTTTTTTGAAAACCTATATGTACATAACCTCCCGGTCTATATACGTCCTTAAGATATGTTGTTTTACCGTCATAAATCAATGAATGATTTGAAACCACTGCACCGATGGTAACAGGTACTCTTTCAAAAACTAATTCATAGCCCAGAACATTAAATTTGCCATTTTCAATAATCCAGTACTGATTTAACTCAGGATGTGCCGGCAAATTGGGGCCGAATTCATCAAACGTCATTTTTATTATTGGAATCTTATCGAGGGCTTCGAATTTATAAGTTTCAGTAACCGGCCTCAAAGTCACCGAATGTATCCAATGAATATCAAAAAAGTCACCAACCTTTGCTTTTTGTTGGTAGACCAGTTCTTCAGTGCTATCAACCCTTACTTCCAAGACAAATATCGGCAATAACGTAACAAACATAAGCAGAGAGGCGATAAACAAGAATGAAACTTTTTTCTTCATAACAAGTAAGGCCGAGGGCCTGATTGCCACCCGGCCTTATCCTCCCATTTGCTAATCTATCGGTATGATTGCATCGGGTATATTTATGCCTTTTTCTTGGAAATATTTATATGCGCCTTTATGCAACGGTGTTGTGATACCTGCTATCATAATGTCCTTATTGCCTGAGGCCAGCTCATCTGTCAACCATTTCGCTGCCCCATGAGCTTGTGCTGTCTCGGCAGTCTTCTCAAACCAAATCTTTGTAATTTCATATACCATGTCTTCTGGCATATCCGGCTTTACATACAGTGCTGCAACACAATTTATTGTTTTCACATCTTCCTTGTTTCCGTATGTGCCTGCAGGAATTATATACTGGCTGAAAAATGGGTATTTTGCCTTTACTTTGTTAAATAAATCGTCTCCTATTTCAATAACATTGACCTCACGGCTTGTTATGATATCCTGTATAGCGGCAGCCGGAACTGCAAGTACGTTAAAGGCCGCATCCAACTGATTGTCTTTCATTTTGCTTGCTGCATCGCCGAATCCATCATAAGAAGCTTTTACATCATCAAATTTTAAACCTGCTTCAGTAAACACTGTTTCTGTCATTACAACAGTACCGCTGCCTACCGGGCCAACCGCAACCCTTTTACCTTTTAATTGTTCCATTGTTTTAATGCCGCTGCTTGCCAAGGCCACACCCTGATATACCTCAGGATAAATAACACCGATCGCTCTAAATTTTTGTGTTTTTTCCTTGTAGGAGTTTTTGCCATTCCACG
>CAZMPR010000120.1:2695-5026 GCA_964568265.1 uncultured Clostridiaceae bacterium
ATCGTCTGCTATGTTGTTCATTGCCATTCCAAGATCAGCTTCGCCTGCATTGACACGATTAATGCTTTCAACCGAAGCACCGCCCGGTTGGCTGGTTACTTGCACTAATTCGCTGTAATCATTCCAGGTGTTTGCCATCGCACCTCCGAGGGCAAAATATGTACCACCCGTTGAACCTGTAATGATGCTTATCTGCTTTTTCTCAACCGGTTTTTGCGGTTCCGATACCGGTTCCGTATCCATGACCTCCTCCGGCGGCGTGTCAGGCTTTGCCGGACTGCATCCCAAGAACGTTACACTGGCTAAAATTGTAAGCACCAGCAATAAAGCTAATTTCTTTTTCACTA
Organism: uncultured Clostridiaceae bacterium; assembly: GCA_964568265.1. GTDB lineage: Bacteria > Bacillota > Clostridia > Lutisporales > Lutisporaceae > JAAYKT01. Next base: position 3,043 of record CAZMPR010000120.1, read on the forward strand.
ATATCCCCCCTTAATTTTATTTTAATTAGTGAATATTTTATTCACCAAAATCTACATCCGGATCCTTGTTTGGATATTCTATTATTTGACCTTCCCATGTCCTAATTGTTATTTTGTCTCTGCCTTGAGAAATCAGATATTCCGGCAGCATCGGCGTTTTGCCTCTCCCTTCGGGTGCATTTACAATGAAGGTGGGAATCGCAAGACCTGAGGTATATCCTCTCAGATTCTCCATTATCTCAATCCCTATATCCACACTTGTTCTGAAATGAAGTGTCCCTACAACTCCTTTTGCATGGAATATATAATATGGCCTAACCCTAATCCTTAAAAGTTCCTGGCAAAGAACCTTCATTATATAAGGATCATCATTTATGCCTCTTAATAAAACTGATTGATTCCCCAACGGAACACCTGCATCAGCAAGCATTTCACAGGACTTTTTTGTTTCTTCGGTGATTTCCATGGGATTATTAAACTGAACATTTACATACACAGGATGGTGCCTTTTAAGCATGGCGCAAAATTCAGGTGTTATCCTTTGCGGCAATGTTACCGGCATTCTTGAGCCTAAACGTTTAAAATGAAGATGAGGTATTTTATCAAGTTCTCCCAATAACCAATCTATAACCTCATCTGATAGTGTGAATGGATCTCCGCCTGTTATCAACACATCCCTTATTTCCGGTGCGTTTGCGATATAATCAACTGCCTGCTGCATATCCTCTTTTGATTTTGGTACATCTATTTCCCCAAGGTTTCTTCTTCTCTGACAATGTCTGCAATACATGCCGCACTGATTTGTAACATTTATTATCAATCTGTCAGGATATCTTCTGGTTATGCAATTTGCCGGGTTTGTGAATTCCTCGGCCATGGGATCTTCACTTCCCACACCTTCACGTAATTCAATGCCAATGGGGATAGATTGAAGATATATGGGGTTTTTGTAATGATCTCCGCCCGGCTCAATAATCGAAAGAAAATATGGGGATATCGCCCATCTGAACTTCCTGCTCACGTCATCTATATCTTTTTTTTGTTTTTCATTTAGCTCAATGAATTTGGCAAGAGTACCAGAATCTGTTATCCTATTATTTATCTGCCAATGCCAATCATTCCAATCTTCATCAGTGGCTCCTAAAATTTTTTTAATCTTTAATTGTCTTTCTTTAATCTCTTCCTTCATATCCAAGCCCGTATGTATATCTTGCTTTGCATTCAAATAAGGAACAATACGGCTTTTCAAGACACTTGCTCTTTCTAATGATATTTGTCTCGAAGTTTTTTTATTGATATCCACTTTCTTACCACCCCTTTATTTTTAATTAATGTCCATCTACTATAAATATATAGATAGCTGCCTTACATATTCATATAACATTAAATTTTGTTAACAAACCTTACCTGCTCGGGCAGCCGTTGAAGACACTGCTCTAAAATATGTTATGATAGATGATAATATTAAAGAACTAAAAAATTAATTCTTGCATAAAACCGAAACGTAAAAACCATCGCTCTTGCAAAAAAAATAAAATCGTGTTATTATTTAATTCGTTAATAAAAGTTTCACTCCCGGTTTGTGTAAAGGTAGCACAACTGACTCTGGATCAGTTTGTCGAGGTTCAAATCCTTGACCGGGAGCCAACTCTAAATATAGATATTCTAACGATTTGGGACATTATAAATATTTAAGAATTATTTAATTGTGTTTAAAGTAATGAAATAACATTTAAAATGTAGTCAAAAAACAGTCAAAAATTGACTGTTTTTAAAATTTATAACTTTATCAAGCATAATAATGAGCTGATGAAGAGATAAAAAGGATAGGAAAATGAGAAATTATTTGAGTTTATGATTAATGTATATTCATATTGATTTTTGATTCATTGTTCATAAAAGATAAAAGGTGCTTCCGCACCTTTTATCTACATCTTTTCGAATGAATCCTTATCCACTCCGCATAACGGACAAACCCAATCAT
>CAZMPR010000121.1:0-4957 GCA_964568265.1 uncultured Clostridiaceae bacterium
ATCCTTTTCCACTTGGCAAGGGATTGAACTATCTCAACCTTTTTCCCCATCATCGCCTTAGCATCAAAGTCTACAGGCCTTTCCACACCGTTTAAATAATCATTTAAACCCGAGTCCTCAGTAACAAATAAAGGGGCTGAGACTCTGGTCAGGTTCAGCTGTTCGGAAAGATTTCTCTCAAAATAATCTTTGATTTTTTTTATAGCTATTTGTGTTTCTAAAATGTCATGCATGGCCTTGTAACCCTTCGGTTCCATAAAAGTAACTTTTCCCAATGTTAATACCTCCAAAACTTTAAAGTAATTAAAAAAGCCCTTCATCCCGTATAGGACGAAAGGCATAACTTCCGCGGTACCACCCAATTTAACTAAAAGTTCTCTTTGCAGATACGGAATGAAAATTCATCCGATATCTCCCATCTAATAACGGTATGGCGCCGTTTAAGCCTACTTTCTTGCGATTTCGGTTAAAAACTCCCGGATGTTCTTCAACAAGGCTTTCGTATCAGCTTCTCACCGCCGCCGACTCGCTTTGACTACATTCCTTGTCTACTCTTCCAATCATTGTTTGTAACTATGTATTTTAATAAATTATAGTTTAGGTTTGAGGTTATGTCAACAGAAAGTTTGTTTAAGTTTTGTAACTTCTTGCCAGTAGAACTATTCTGTGATAATACTATGTTAAATTCATTATAATAATATGTCATGTATGAGATAGATGATATTCATTTAAATTTATAGTTTACATATTAAAAATATGCTATAATTTGTTTATTGAAAATTCATAAAATTCAATTTACGGAGATGAAGATATGAAAATCGGGATGACTTATGACCTGCGTAATGACTATATAGAAATGGGTTATTCGGAAGAAGAAACTGCCGAACTGGATACTGCGGAAACAATTGAAGCAATAGAGTGTGTGCTGTGCAAGTTAGGTCACACTACAGAAAGGATAGGTGGCATAAAAAGCCTTGTAAACAGGCTTGCCAAAGGGGAAAGATGGGATTTAGTTTTTAATATTTCAGAAGGTATAAAAGGTATAAGCAGAGAATCCCAGGTACCTGCATTATTGGATGCATATGATATACCTTACACATTCTCCGATCCCCTGGTCTTAGCTCTATCACTTCAAAAAGATATGGCGAAAAGAGTGATTCGGGATTTGGGTATACCTACACCTAAATTTACCGTTATTCACGATGTTGACGAAATAGAAAAAAATGACCTGGAATTCCCTTTGTTCGTAAAGCCTATTGCAGAAGGTACAAGTAAAGGTATTGATAATATGTCTAAAGTATACAATCTTGGAGAGTTGGAAACTGTGTCAAGAAAACTTTTGACTAAATTTAAAGAGCCGGTATTGGTTGAAGAATACTTACCCGGAAGAGAATTTACAGTTGGCATAGTAGGTACCGGAAAAGCTGCAAAAGTAGCGGGGGTTATGGAGATAATCATCAAAGGGACAGATGAAATGGGCGGATATTCATACAACAATAAAAAGAATTATATAGAGACAGTTTCATATATACCCGTATCAGGCAGTATAAATGAAGAATGCGGTGATATCGCTTTGAGGGTATGGAAAGGTTTGGGGTGCAAGGATGGAGGCAGAGTAGATCTAAAAATGGATTCAAGTGGAGTCCCAAACTTTATGGAAGTTAATCCATTGGCGGGCTTGAATCCTATTTTTTCTGATTTACCTATTCTTGCCTCTATGTATGGAATAAGCTATGAAAAACTAATAAAAAGCATAATAGATTCGGCCTTACAAAGTATTAGTACGGAAAGGATATAAAATGTTGTCAAAAGGCTTTATTCCTATACTATATAATGAAATAACGAGAAAAGCGGAAATTGATGAAATAGATGTTCTTGCGGAAGTCGATGCTGTTGAAGCTGCATTAGGGGGATTAGGTTTTGAAACGGCAAAACTACCTTTTTCGGAAAAAACGATTGGTAATCTGGCTAAACTAAAAAAAGTTAAACCGTTAATAATTTTTAATCTGGTTGAATCCGTTTCGGGAAATGAAAGGCTAAGCTATCTGGCACCCTCTATTCTTGAATCGTTAGGAATAAAGTATACAGGTTGTTCCGCGAAATCTATATTTTTAACGGCTGATAAGATTACAACAAAAAAATTGTTCATATCCTGCGGTATTCCTACTCCTCCGTGGTTCACAGTACAAGATGAGAATGGTTTTTTAAAAGAAGACAAGTTTATAATAAAGAGGATTTATGAAGACGGTTCGATTGATTTGTCTCAAAATTCAGTTGTCAACGTAGAAAACATTGAACAAGGCCAAAATTTTTTAGAAAAAAAGTGTAAAGCATCAAATAATGAATTCTTTGCGGAAAAATATATTAAAGGCCGGGAAATAAACATTTCACTTTTGGAGGTGATGGGTAAACCCTTAATATTGCCTCCCTTGGAAATAAAATTTGTTGGATATAAGGAAAATAACAAGTATGAAATACAAGACTATAAATCAAAATGGAATAATGAAGAATTGGATTATGGATATATTGAATCAACAAATGTGTTTTTAAAAAAAGATAAAGGTCTTATAGAAGCTTTAAAGGATATATCATTAAAATGCTGGCGGGAATTTGAGCTTCAAGGTTATGCCAGGATTGATTTCAGAATCGATGAAGATGGAAACCCTTGGGTATTGGAGATTAATGCCAATCCATGCATATCTCCTAATGAAAGCAGCTTTATAAAATCTGCCGAATATGGAGGATTTGAATACAAAGATATTATTAAGAAGCTAATTTATAGATAAAACACCTATAGCAAATTTATCTCTTACAATTTGAAATATAAACCTTTCACCGGAGATTAAGAAGGCATAATTAAAAAGCATATATTAGACTTTATTAAGGAGTGTTGTTAGTTGGAATTAAATAATCTAACCTTTAGATATCATCTAAAACCCGGTGAAGATAAATGTATAAAAGAAATAACTGAGTCTGTTGAACTGTTTTATGACTTTGAGGTAGATGTTGCTCATGAACTAGCAGTTTTAAGCATAAATAAGGGACCTGATGCCAGCGGCTATAATTATATCTTGTGTGAATTTAATTCCAAAATAATCGGGTATACATGCTACGGGAATATCCCATGTGCAAAAAACAGGTTTGATTTATTCTGGATAGTTGTTTCCAACAAATACAGAGGAATGAATATCGGAAAGCTTCTAATTTATGAGACGGAAAGAAAGGTGTCCGAAAAAGCCGGTAAAAAAATCTATATCGAAACATCTTCAAGGGAACCTTATTACGGAACGAGGCAATTCTATTTAAATTGTGGCTATAAGGTGGATGCCGTTCAAAAAGATTACTATGATGACGGTGATGATAAAATCATTTATGTAAAGGATATCATAGCCGAGGGTTATTCCAAATAGTATCAAGCCTATGTTATTAAACAAAATTGAAGGTTAACACTGCCCAGTTGAAAAGGGCTTACTTCAGCAAAGAATACTGGCGGTCTATGGTGATTATGACATCATAATTGGGATACTTATTCTTTATCGCTTCTTTTACCTCTTCCGTCAACTTCTTTTCGTCTTTTTCCATGAAATTGTAAGGAACAACCATATCGAAAACGAGGTTCATATGTTTTTGTCCTCCTATCACACGAAAATCGTGGATGCTTAAACGATGGGGAAAATCATCCAATACCTCCATCACCTGACACTGTGCCTTTTGAACGATTTCATCATCCGTATTAATTGGATCCATATGTATAACAAGGTGAATTCCTAATTCTTCCGATATTTCTTTTTCAGCTAAATCAATTACATCATGGGCTTCCATAATATCCATATTATAGGGTATCTCGGCATGAATCGAAGCTACTGTACGTCCTGGTCCGTAATCGTGGACTATCAAATCATGTATACCGATAATTTCCTTATAGGATAAAGCTCTGTCCATAATTGCTTTCACAAGTTCTTCATCGGGAGCATCTCCCAAAAGAGGATTTAACGTATCTTTTATCAGGCTAAAGCCGTTGTAAAGAATAAAAAATGATACAGCCAAACCAACATAACCGTCTATAGGGAATGTTATCCACTTTCCTGCCAGAAGAGATAATACAACAACAGAGGTAGCAATAACATCACTTAAACTGTCAAAAGAAGTGGCTTTCATAACCTTTGAACCTATAGCATTGCCTAAAACTTTATTAAATCTGCTTAACCATACTTTTACTAAAATAGATGCCAGAAGAATCAAGAATATAAAAATATCAAAGCCAAGTGCTTCCGGGAACCTTATCCTTTTTATAGAGCTTTTTATAAATTCGAAACCCACCAACATAACCATAAAAGAAACAAGCATAGCAGCTATATATTCGAATCTGCCATGTCCGAATGGGTGCTCCTTGTCCGCGGGCTTACCGCTCATCATAAATCCGATAATAGTTACTACCGAAGATGCCACATCGGAAAGATTATTAAATGCATCAGCCATGACGGCTATACTATTGAGAAAAAGACCAATAGCAAGCTTGCCGGAAAACAATATAATATTTGATACAATTCCGGCATATCCTGATAAATAGCCATATCTTTGCCTCACTTCTTTATTTTTAGTATTTGTGTAATCCCTAATAAAAGTTCTGATTAAATAATTTGTAATCAAATAAATCTCACCTTGTTCCATATACTTAAACACGTTATTATAAATTAGTTATTAAAGAAATATTACATTAAAAAATAAATATTCTCAATAAAAAGAATTTAAATAGTTTATAAAGCATTTTAGTTAGCGTTAAAGAATCCTCCTCGCATAAGAGCTGCACAATGCTTGTATTGAAAAAGCCGCATAATTGCGGCTTTTTATTATTTGATTTCTATACCTGCTCCGACTTCTTCTAATTTTGCTTTTATTTCATCGGCTTCTTGTTTGCTTACTGCTTCTTTAACCGGGTTCGGTGCACCGTCTACAA
>CAZMPR010000122.1:0-1181 GCA_964568265.1 uncultured Clostridiaceae bacterium
ATAAGTGCAATTATAACATCCAACATTATCCTTTGAGTCGACTCCTTCGATCTGATATGAGGCGAAGAAGAAACTCTAAACATCGTATTGTTCAATATAATACCTCCCATCACTTGGACTGAGCCTTTCTACGTTTAGCTAAAATCTCCCTTTTCGCAACTCTTATGGAATCTACCAAGGGTCGCTTCGCAGGGCATATAAAAGAACAGGCACCGCATTCTATACAATCTAAAGCATTAGCCGACTCGGCCTGGTCAAATTTATCTAATAAAGCATAGTTGCTTATATTAACCGGCATTAAATTTATGGGGCAAACCTCTACACATTTACCGCATCTGATGCAATTAGACATTTCGGGAAGCTCTGCTTCTTCTTCAGTCAAAACTAAAATACCCGATGTGCCTTTTATAACGGGTATATCAACGGAATACTGGGCTATACCCATCATAGGCCCCCCTGCAATTACTTTACCCGGAGTGCCGTTAAAGCCTCCGCATTCATCTATAACGTCTTTAAATGATGTGCCTATTCTGACTAATAGGTTCTTCGGATTCTTTATGCCGTTTCCGGTAACGGTAACTATTCTTTCTATAAGCGGCATGCCTTTTTTTACTGCACTTGCCACGGCTGCTGCCGTACCAACATTGTTCACAACAACACCGGCATCTGCGGGAAGCCCGCCTGACGGCACCTCTCTACCCGTGCAGGCATTAATGAGTTGTTTTTCCGCTCCTTGAGGGTATTTTGTTTTTACCGCAACAACCTCAATTCCCTCTATACCTTTTCCCACATTATAAACCGCCTCTAAAGCATCCGGTTTATTATTCTCTATAGCAATAAAACCTTTTTCGACATTTAAAGCTTTCATAAAAACCCTAAGCCCGTACAAAACATCCTCAGGTCTTTCCATCATAAGTCTGTGGTCAGAAGTTAAATAAGGTTCACATTCCGCTCCGTTCAGTATGATCGTATCCACGACCTTCCCCGGCGGCGGTGAAAGCTTCACATGTGTGGGAAATGCAGCTCCTCCCATACCTACGATACCCGATTCTTTGATTATATTTATTATTTCCTCGGAAGTTAATTGGCTTATATCAGGATTGGATTTTATTCCTTCATAGACCGTATTTTGCATATCGTTTTTAATGACAACACATTGCACGGCTCCTCCTCCCGATGTA
>CAZMPR010000122.1:1191-4939 GCA_964568265.1 uncultured Clostridiaceae bacterium
CGGTTCTACAGCTGTAACTTCGCCGGATATACTTGAATGAACCGGGGCTGAGACAAAACCTTTCGCTTCGCCTATTTTTTGTCCAACCTTAACCTTATCACCAACTTGTACAATCGGTTCACAAGGTGCTCCGATATGTTGTACCATTGGAATTGCAACAGTATCGGGGGATTTAGGCTGAATGACGCTTAGCTTCTCAGTTGATGTTTTGCTATGGGGCGGATGAGTCCCGCCTTTAAACGTCAAGATTTTTAAATTCAATATCCTCACCCCTTGTAATATAAAGTTGTAATTTGTCAATATAATATCACGATTCTTATTATAATACCATTAATAAATTAAATCAATTATTGTAATTATATTCTAAGTAATGCTTTAAAAATTCCTTCAATTGCCAAAGCTTCGCCCACTTCTTATTACCAAAAATTAAACAAATAAAAGGCCAGATGAGTGTAAATCCTCAACTGACCTGATAATTTGAAAAATAAGTCTCTTTATTTTCTTATGATAGCCTTAAATGGACATTTTTGCATGCATACTCCGCATTTTATACATTTATCCTGATCTATCGTATATACTTCTTTAATCTTTCCTGAAATAGCCGAAGTAGGACAATTCTTTGCGCATATTCCGCAGCCTTTGCATAGTTCGGGAACTATCATATAGCGTAACAGAGCTTGACATACGCCTGCCGGACATCTTTTCTCTTTAATGTGGGCTTCGTATTCGTCTCTGAAATATCTTATTGTGGAAAGCACCGGGTTGGGTGCCGTTTGTCCCAGAGCACAAAGGGCTGATGCCTGAATGTTTTCAGCTAGCTTTTCCAATCTATCAAGATCTCCGTCTTCGCCTTTACCTGCGATGATTTTTTCAAGAATTTCGTACATCCTCTTCGTGCCTTCTCTGCATGGTGTACACTTTCCGCAAGATTCATCGACGGTAAATTCCAGGAAGAACCTTGCTATATCAACCATACAATTGTCTTCATCCATTACGATTAATCCGCCGGAACCCATCATGGAACCTATTTCTTTAAGGCTCACATAATCTATGGGAACATCCAATTTGGATGCGGGTACGCAACCGCCGGAAGGACCGCCTGTTTGCGCCGCCTTAAATTTCTTACCGTCGGGGCAGCCGCCACCGATTTCTTCAACTATTTCTCTCATGGTTGTACCCATAGGAACTTCAACCAAACCAGTGTTGTTGATCTTTCCGCCTACTGCGAAAACCTTGGTTCCCTTTGATTTTTCAGTGCCGATGGATGAAAACCATTCGGGACCCTTGTTTATTATAGTGCAAATATTTGCGTAGGTTTCAACATTATTTAGAAGGGTAGGTTTACCGAACAATCCTTTGTTCGCCGGGAAAGGAGGTCTCGGTCTTGGCATTCCCCTTTCTCCTTCAATAGAGGCTATTAAAGCTGTTTCTTCGCCGCATACAAATGCTCCGGCGCCAAGTCTGATTTCAATATCAAAATCAAAACCTGAACCCAGTATATTTTTACCTAAAAGGCCGTATTCTTTTGCCTGATTAATGGCTATTCCAAGTCGCTTAACTGCAATTGGATACTCGGCTCTTACATAAATATATCCCTGATTGCCACCGATTGCGTAACCGGCTATGGTCATCGCCTCTAAAACAGCATGAGGATCCCCTTCCAAAACACTTCTATCCATAAATGCGCCCGGGTCGCCTTCGTCGGCGTTACAGCACACATATTTTATGTCACCTTTAGCCGCAGCCGCAAAGCCCCATTTTAAACCTGTTGGGAATCCTGCGCCGCCCCTTCCTTGTAGCCCGGACTGCTTTATTATATCAATAACTTCTTCAGGTTTTAGCTCCGTTAAACATTTTGTTAAGGCTTTGTATCCGTCGAAAGCAATATATTCATCTATATTTTCAGGATTTATGACTCCGCAATTCCGCAGTGCAAGTCTCTTTTGTTTTTTATAGAAACCAACGTCATTTATTGATTTAACTCTGTCCTCCACAACCGTTTCGGCATAAAGAAGTCTTTTTACCACTCTTCCTTTTACTAAATGCTCATTGACTATCTCTTCAACGTCCTCAGGTTTTACTTCACTATAAAAAGCCGCTTCCGGATAAATAATTACGATTGGTCCCAATGCACATAATCCAAAGCATCCGGTTCTTTCCACGATGATTTCATTTTCCATCCCGTGTTTCTTTATTTGCTCTTCAAAGTTAAGTGCTATCTGCTCCGAATTTGACGAAGTACAACCTGTCCCTCTGCAAATCATGATATGGGAGCGATACATTTCCATTTTACAATACCTCCTAGCAGTTAAATTAGTATATGGGGCTTACTTCACTTCGGCACCTATGGTATATTCTTCAACGACCTTATCCTTCATAATATGTTCATTTACTATTCTAATTGCCTTTGAAGGATTTACTTTTATATATGTTACCTTTTCCTGACCGGGCTTATAAACTTCAACGATAGGTTCATATATGCAAAAACCTATGCATCCTGTTTGAGCTACTATAACATCCGATAAATTATGTTTCTTAATTTCATCCATAATAGTTAAAAGAACAGGCCTGGCACCGGCTGCAATTCCGCATGTAGCCATACCGACAACAACTCTGGTACCGGTTTGGTCTTTTCTTAGATTAATAGTTTCTAACGTCTTTTTTCTTATTTCTTCAAGTTCCTGAATCGTTTTCATACTTTACACCTCCATTAAACTTTTAAGGCCCTCTCTTATATGTCCTTCTATCCAAGAAAGGACATCCATTTCGTTGATTGGTACATCACCAAGAATTCTCTTTATTTCTTCAGTATCAAAATTAAACTCCTTTTTGTTTAATTTATGATTATATAAAAAATCTACATTCGGGTTGCAAACTATAAGAGTTTTAATTGTTTCCGCCATATCGCCCAAAGGAGCTCTGTCTATATGACTGTGTTTCATCCATACTGTTACTTTGGTGCCCTTTCCTATTTCGGTCTCAATTTTCAAGTTTCCTTCGCATCTTTTGCCGGCAGCATAAAGTAATGGAATACCTAAACCTACTCTTCTGCTTTTTCTCCCTGTTGTAAAAGGATCTTTAATTTTATCAGCGTAATCCTTATCCATACCGCAGCCGTTATCAGTAATTTCGATGGTAAGCATATCCAAATCCAAGTCTTCAACAATGCTTATATCTATTAAGTTTGCACCGGCTGCAATAGAATTCTGAACTACATCAAGAATATGAAGAGATAATTCTTTCATAATAAATCCTTATTAGTACTTAGCCAGAATCTCCGGTATATCATCCGGCTTCAGTTTACCGTAAACTTCTTCGTCTACAGTCAATACAGGTGCTAAACCGCAACAACCCAGGCATCTTGTATCAATTAAAGTAAACTTATTATCCTTGGTGGTTTGTCCCGGCTTTACGTTCAATTCATCCTGCAATCTTTTATATATTTCCTGTACTCCTTTAACATAGCAGGCTGTTCCTAAGCACACGCTTATAGTATGCTCGCCCTTGGGTTCCAACGTAAATCTCGAATAAAATGTAGCTACCCCGTAAATTTCTGCAAGTGGAACATTCAAACCTTCTGAAATCTTCTTCTGTGCTTCTTCAGGAAGATATCCAAATAGGCCTTGCGTTTCGTGGAGAACAGGCATTAAACCACCTTGCATATCTTTATGTTCGGCAATTATGGTGTCTAACTTCTCCATTTTTTCTTTAAATTCAAGCTCATTCATTAAAGAGTTCCCTCCCTAAA